>PCXO01000007.1:0-14300 GCA_002771135.1 Candidatus Yanofskybacteria bacterium CG10_big_fil_rev_8_21_14_0_10_46_23 | reverse complement strand
TGCTTGGTGTATATAAAAAGACAAAACCCCGCGTGTGAGACGGGGAATTGTCTCTTCGCGGGGTCAGAATCCCCTGCTTCTTCCTGGAACTGTTGCGTGGGCAACTCCGTCGCGGACCAACCAGCCCATGTGTCTCTCTTGCCGATAACGACTCCGCTTCATGGGTGCTCCACGGCGGTCTCTGCGATAGAGAGCAGGGTCTCCACCCATCGTCTGGGCTGCCTCCCAGGCAGCTTCGACTTCTGGCGTATGAACCTGGCTGTGAATGATTCCCAAATCCTCAACAGCCAATTCGTTCCTGCCCCTAAAAGTCCAATCGCATGAAGAACAACTCGCTCTCCATGCCTGGTGGGCGCGAATGGTTCCCGCTGGGACGACGGTGATAATCGCCTTTTCTGCTGTTCTCACAGGTCCTCCTCTTAGAATAGAACTACCAAGAACCTACCATATCGGTTCTAACGTCGTCCACTACCCTTCCCTCAATCTAGGCTTATAGCCAAGGAATAGGTTCTAACGTCGTCCACTAGGGGGAGCCATACAAGCGGGTTATATATATCCATAAAGTAGAACGACCCCGCAGAACGAGGTCGTTCAAATCGGGGTCGAGATGCTTCATGCGTTTGCGGCGTGTTCGTCCTTCCACACATCCAGGTACCAGGTACCCCAGGCGGTGAAGTATAGGGCGAGCCCGATACCTCCGAACTCACGCAGAACGATGATGCCGCCCCAGGCCAGAATGCCCGCTACAACATCGTCCAGCATGATGGCCCAACCATCCTTGGTTCTTCGTTCAGCCTCGGTGACGGGAATCACCTTGAACCAGTCGAAGAGGCGGAAGAACAGGAATCCGAGCCAGAGGTATCCCCAGCTGTGAGGAACGAACAGGACGGTCACGAAGTAACCGACCCACTCGTCCCACACAATATTGCCGGGGTCCTTTCTCCCCATGGCTTTGGCGGTGTGGATGGTGAGCAGAGCGCCCATGAAGAACATCGCAGCCGTGATGGCCACGAGGGCCCAGATGGGTAACCCACTCACGAGCCAGAAGAGGAAGACGGCAGGGAGCGTCCCCCAGGTCCCAGGGACCCAAGGCAAGCAACCAGAACCGCAACCCATTGAGAGGAAGTGTCGCCAGTCGCTGGTAGCCAGCGTCCACGGCTTCACTTCTGTATATGAAGAACTCATGCCAACCCTTTCTTGTTGGTGAGTAAAAACTGCCACCATTAGCCTAAAATGTCAAAACAAGTTCTAACGTCGTCCACTGGGGGGGGTCACGTTTCAAGCATCAAAGCCACGAAATAGGTTCTAACGTCGTCTATTAGGGGGAGCACCCACTTTACTTTTCTTTACATAAACATATCCCGCCACTCATCCATAGATGAGATAAATTCTTCGGGATTTTTCTCTATCTCTTTTATGAGTTGTTCTTTGGTAATCCAGCGAACTTCTTCTACCTCCTCTTCATCTATTTTCATATCCTCAATGTCTTTATCTGTATGAGCTATATACCATTGATAGAAGAACTGCTTGCCTTTCGCATTTCTTCCATATGGCCCTTTTTCAAAATCTAAACCAGTGAGACCAATCTCCTCTTCAGTCTCTTTTACAATGTTCTCGTAATAATCCTCCCCTTCATCTACGGTTCCCGCTACGGCCGTTCCCCACTTACCTGGGTCGTTCTTTTTGTTATATGACCTTCTGGCAATAAGAACCTCCCCTTTGGGATTGGTTAGCCAAAGGGCTGAAACCCTATATATATCATCGTCATTCAGGGTTCCCCTATCCTTATATCTAATTATTTCATCTTTTTCGTTGACTATCGCTATTTTGACCATATTAAGATAATACCAAATTCAGTTGATACTTATCTAAGCTTCTCTGTATTTCTACCCAATTCAGAGTTCTAAACGTGTCCAGTAGGGGGAGCCAGTTTTTTAATCCTCCTTATCTGTTCTTTATATAATCAATAAATTCTTCTGATGGTTTTCTAACCATCTCTGATGGTTTTTCACCAACTCTCTCAACTACTAAATTACCAAGGGTATATCCAAAATATTTAGGATATTTTTCGTTACCAAAAAATAATCCATAATAATCATATTCTAATTTGTGCCCGTCTTCTATGAGCATTTCAAGTCCCTCTTCTAAAATTCTCCTATCAACGTTATCCAAATATGTAATTGGTTTTTTCGCCGATATCTCTTTTTCAAACTGGTCAGCGAGCCCTTCAGATATAACAGTATCCAATAGGGTCTTTGGGAAGCCAAACTCTCTCTGTCTCATCGCATGATGTAACTCATGGCATATCGTAAGAAAAATGATTTCTTCATCTAACTCCCTACTAGCATCCACGGGGATTCTTACTAAATTAGTTGTCTCGGTACTCCCCCCTATACCAGTTTCTTCCATAACAAATTTAGGATTATGGTAAAAAACTATATCTATGTTATTAGCGTCTATTAACTTCTTACAAATTTTTAACGCTCTATTAAAAGAAGCCTTAATGGCTTTCTCTTGAATCTTCTTTATAGAATTCCCACTATTTAATATATGAAGTTTCAACACAATTTTTAAAAAGGTTTAGTGGAGGTGGCGACGAGCCCTAAGGCATACATCGCCACCCCCACCTTCAGCTGCCCTGGCTCTTGCCGCACTTGCCGTCCGAGCTGGAACCGGTGCACCCACCAGAGGACTTACTGTTGCCACTCTTCGCAGCAACCAGAGGAGTCCTCTTGGGGTTCAGGGCCTTGAGGGATTTCCTCATTCCAGGAACCTCCTAGTCGGTTATCTAGCCTAGGCCAGATAATGGGGTACAGGGACATCGTCCACCACCAAAGCACGCTTGTGAGAGATGTGGTCTCGTCCATAACCAAAGTTAATTGGTACGAGCTCACTAGACAAAGCTCTCACGACATGCAATGGGGCTTCTTCCTCAGTCAGAGACACGAAAACCGACTTGAACTGGCCAAATAGGTCATCGCAGCCTACGTCTGGGATACCCTCAACATACACTCCAGAAAACAAATATTCAAGCTCATATTTGTAGTCTGGATAGTGATAAAGGGCGCCATGGTCCTCGGGGCTATCGACATCTTGGATTGCGACCCTATTGCGTCGCCTCCCACGATTCACAGCCATAGTGACTTCCATCTCATGGAAAGCTTTTGATATCGCCTCATCGAAACTTCTATCAGAAGCCGAAGAACCATGAGCAACATAGGGCCTCTCTCCCCCAATCGATATAGCGAACACACAAACAACGGCTAATCCAAAGTGTGAGAAGTCGACAATTCGAATCTCCCATCCTTGATTGGACCAATGCCGCGCCCTCTCCCTCCAATGATTCGGAAGAAGGCTCAAGTGAACCATATTCGGCACTGACTTGCTAAGCCAATTCCGAATAATTGCGTCCCTCTCAACCAACTCAAGAAGAGAGCGCCTCTTTGCTTCTTCAAAAGATGTATGAGCGGCAACACCACTGGAATGTGCGCTATAACAGTTCCTCCTTCCGAAAGCCCTCTCTGCAAAAAAGGGATAAAAGACCATATCCACAGGAACAGCTATCTCTTGCCCGTTGAATGTCCTTCCCAAGACCCACTCCCAATTTTCACCAGGAGAAAATCTAAGAAAGCCCAATCTTTCTATCTGCTCTTCCGTGAACGGGACATACTCATTTGGGTTAACCCACTTGTGTGGGATTTGCTCCGCCTTTCCATAGAGATCAACCCGAACTTGTCCACAGACATGTCTCTCGTAAGCCTCAGCTATGGACTTAACCATTGCTAAGTCAGAAGAAACATCGGTGCCAAGAGAAAGTCTCGATGCATATGTCTTCTTTGCATCTTGATGAACTCCAGGCTTGTAGTGAGAAAGAGCCATGTGAAAAGGTGGGCGACTTTCCTTTTCCTTTCTAATCAGAGTAACCCAATTTATAGGCTTCCCCCGACCGACCAGGCGTTCATCCAAGTAAGCCCTGGTCTCAGATGCCTTCTCTCCCCGTGCAACACCTGCAAGATTCCCCACAGCTATCGCAATGGCTGGAGCCTCTCCTCGAGCATCAAGGTCAAAGAGGACAGACACTTCTTCATCCAGAAATCCCCCATACTCCAAAGTATGGACTTCAGCATCAACTGCCGAGACAAGGATATTCTGAGCAACATGCCCAACCTCTATGAGGGAGTATCTGTACCCCCTATTCGAATACTTTTTCCCTTGTCTCTGAATATCGGCAGCAATAACAAAAATGCCAGCAGCATCTTCCGTCAGGAAATCACTGTCAAAAGCGTAAGCCGCTGTTTGCTCATCATATTCCCTGGGGGATCCAACAAGCTCATTTTTTGCACTGTCGTACTGGTAAAAACCAGCTGGCAGCTCCTCAGAACCTATGTTCACAACCAAATAGAGGCTAAGTGGATACAAAGCCCCACCTGATGGAACGGGATACAGGTCCTGCCCGTACGCATTTCTAAGGAGATAGCCATAAGCATCCAAAGACACGGGCGTCCCATCAAAGGTCCTGCACGAGAAACGCTTGCGAAGCATCTCCGTGAAATCGGTATCAGTGATGGGAAGCGTGATTCTTGAGATACCCTCCACAGTCTTTCTGGGAGAAAGTCTGTGAGCTTCTATCTCAGGAGGACTAAGCGAGTGGTAATAAGGCATGGGGTTACTAGAAACCCCATGGAACCATTCAGCGATACGTCGACTTTCGATCAAGACTCCTAGTGATTCGAGGTCATCGACTACATCCTCTATGAAGCTTCTCTCGTATTCTGGATACTTCTTAGCAAGAGCATTCAAGACACTCTCAGTAGAAGTAAGTCCATCCGAAAAAGCAACTATCTCTGAGATCAAAGTGGTGTGCTCTTTGAGAGATATAACTTCCCTGCTAGTTGTGAACTCAATAGAAATATCTCCATCGAACCTATATCCAGCAACCAAAACGAGCTTCTTATCCATGGCGTACTCCTTCTTGTCCTATATATAAAGAAACTACTCTCTTAGTACAATTAATAAACAAAATTGTCAAAATAGGTTCTAACGTCGTCCAGTAGGGGGAGCAACACCCCTGGATACTCCACCTTAATTCTCGTAGTCTGATATTATCAAGATAATGAATCGCACAGTTAGCACTAAGGGATTACTATACGCTTTCGGTTTTGTAATCGTTGCCCTAACGATAGCAACTTTCTGGTACGACTTTTACTACTGGAACTTCGGAGCCTCATACTCAGATGAACCATTGTATGAAGAGGATTATGACGAGCTTTCGTATGAGGGGTGTAATGTTGCGGGAATCGCGATTCAGGGTACATTACAAACATACGGGTACTTTGACCCAGAGGCTGAATTCGGAGACGACATAGCTACCTCGGAAGAGATAGCTTACTCAATAGAACTCGCTGAGGAAGAGAACGGTGTAAGGGCAATCCTCCTAGAAATTGATTCCTATGGTGGTAGCCCTGTGGCTGCCCAAGAGATAGAAGCTGCTTTGGGCCGTATAACCAAGCCCGTAGTTGTCCAGATTAGAGAAGCAGGGCTTTCTGCAGCATATTGGGTAGCGACTGCGGGAGATATAATATTTGCATCAGAACTTTCTGACGTCGGGAGTATAGGAGTAACTCAGTCTTATATAGATGAAAGTAAGCTAAACGAGAAAGAAGGTTATACGTACAATCAACTAAGCACTGGTAAATTTAAAGATATCTTAAGCCCAGAGAAACCTCTTACTTCGGAAGAAAGACAGCTTCTCGAAAGAGACCTCCAAATCACCCACGATGTATTTGTAAAAGCTGTCTCAGAAAATAGAGATTTAGATATCAACAAAGTGAAGGAACTCGCAGATGGCTCATCGATGCTTGGGAAAATGGCTCTTGAGAATGGACTCATAGATCGCATCGGAGGATTTTATGAGGTGGAAGAATATCTCAAGGACTTAATTGGTGAAGAACCCTCTGTCTGTTGGTAGTTTCTTCAAATCCCCTCTTATTCCTATCCAATCCAGAGTTTTAAACGTGTCCAGTAGGGGGAGTTGGCTAGCCCTTATAAAAAATTTGAATGGTAGTATTAAGTTATGATATTTAACCCTAACGAATGGACAAAGAAGATTGGTGATCCACTCTGGTATAAAGATATACCCCCGCTAATAGATGAATACCGTAAGTTAAAAAAGACGGACCCAGAGGCATATGAGCATGAGAAGGAGTTGATATACAGTTTCTTCGAGAAACAGTTGGCCTCAGACAACATCGCTCTTGGCGAGAAGGGACCTGACTGGGACAAAGAGCGCAGAGGGATCGATACGATTGTAATCCATCACACAAGCAGCAATCCTGGTCTCTCACCCGATAGATTGTCAGCGATGACCCTTTTACGTCTGTATGCCAATTTCTACGCAAAACCCTATGATAATGACCGTGAAAAAGTGGTGGGGCAAGCCATCTGGTCTGGGCACATACGTGGCGGCAAACAGGTCTTTTGGCCCTATCACTGGATTGTTCGCACAAACGGCGATTCGGAACGACTCTTAAGGGACGATGAGATTGGATGGCACGCAGGGAATTGGGATATAAATAGAAGGAGTGTCGCTATTGTCTTAGATAATGATTACGAAAATAGAAATCCCTCTAATAAAGAGCTGGAAAGGATAGCTACCATTATTCAACAGAATTATAGAGATTTGAAACCTACTTCGATAACTGGACACTGTGAAGTCGAGAGAAAAATACCAGGCCCTCACGCTACGTGCCCTTCAAAGCTATTCCTAACAAAAAATGGAGCTAGAGGGTGGAAGGAGGATTTAATAGCACTAATTTAGTTGAAACAGGTTCTAACGTCGTCCTATACCCTTCCCTCAATTGAGGTTTAAAGCCACGAAATAGGCTCTAACATCGTCCACTAGGGGGAGCTAACAAGGGGATTGTTGTATGCCTCGTTGTCTTCGAGCTAATCGAACAAGAGCGAACTTGGCTCAAAGAAGCCCAAACCAGCAGGTGGTTTATAAAATATCTCTGTTGGCTTGGTTGGCTCAAGCGAGTCTATAAAATCCGATATCTCTTCATTTGTGGGTCTAATATGCCCAGCCCCCTCTATTACTAAGAGCGTGTCATCTATTTCCGTATATATATTCAGAAATGGGGACTCTTCGCCAACTTCACCCCTGCTAGAATACTTATCGATATACAGAGGTACTCCACCTGGAGTTATTAGTAAAAGCTCGCAAGGGAAAGCCAGTTTTCTATTGTAAGTACCGTCCCTTTCGGGATTAGACCTACAGTGGTGGGGTGGGCTGTAATATGATGTGTTGGGGGAAGACTCATATAGTGTAGCCGCGAAACTATATTCACCGTAGTAAAATTTTATATATTTTTCTCCGATTTCATTCGATTTAAGTGATGCACTAGTTAACTTATTATCTCCGAAGCTTTCACTAGGCATGAAGGTATTAAATTCTATTTGCTCTGCCTCTACTTGGTTTGCGTTTAAGTGTTTATAGTAGGGCACAATTCTTACTATTTGCACGATGGCGAGTATAGCCAGAGCAGATAATAGTAGGATAATCCCCAATTTCTTATTCCCTTTTACTAGGTTGAATATGCCGACAAATATGAGCCCGATAACTATGGCTTGTAATCCAAATGCTGCAGAAAATACGTACACATATAGTGATAAGCACTCTATACCATCACAACCAACCCCAAAGGCTAATGCAGATTTTGGTATTAGAAACATTAGAAAGAGTACCAAAATGGGGACAAGGTGCCTGATATTCATAGTCTAATTATATCTTCAAATACTCCCTAAGGACAAGTTGATTCGGGGCTTAGGGTTTAATAGGGGCTAGAAGCTTGTCTCGTAGAGCGTACCCCATACTAGGTTTTATCCCGCCAGACAGGTTCTAACATCGTCCACCACCCTTCTCTCAATCTAGGTTTATAGCCACGAAATAGGTTCGAACATCATCCAGTAGGGGGAGCTTTTTGGAATTAATTGTTGTGTCTTAGACGCCCTAGTTGTAAAAAATGTGTTCTACGGTCTCCTGTGACGGGATGCGAGATAGCAGAATAGCCATCCATCTCCCAAGTTGTAGTAGCATCTGCTGGATGCTCGCGAATGTCGGATTCTGATCTACGCCTCGGAGAGACATATATAATATCATTAGGGTCAATATCCTCTGTTATAACAGCTCCGTATTTTGCGTTTACTAGTGCTTCCGCCGTATCAATTGGTTCGCCTTCAGGAGTAGCGAACCTGCCCACACTAGAACCAACGGCACCCGCTTCAGGCGGAACTTGAAGATCGCGCTTTTTGGTTCGTATAGCAACCACGCCTGTCTCACTCATTGGACGAGATGTTCTTGAATTACCTCTGTGTCTAGTAGCATACCATCCAGCTTGTGAGGGGTGAGCAGCTACATAGAGGCCGCTGGAAACTCCCCTACCAGGAGCTCCATCTGGTGGCCCATCTTGTATATCCTTATCTCCTATTCTGATTCCATCTATCGAGGCTTTCTCAGCAGCTTCTCTATCCATACCCACAAAAACCCATATTTCTTGATCATCGTCTAACTCTCTAAAGGCCTTAATGGCCTCTTCCATGTCCATGTCTTCAAACCTAGGACTGATCATGGCATGAGGATTTGCGCCAGCAAATTCCTCTAAAGTTGGCAGATCTGGAAGTCCCCTCTCAATATCAATAGCCGAACGAGTTATCCTTTCTCCATAATCAAGAGCTTCACTCACTTCGCTCTTGTCCTCCAATCTCGCTCTATCAAGTACCTCATGCAAAATTGAGATATCAGAGTGATACTTTTCCTCAAACCTCTCCTCTATATCCTCTAAGTCCAAACCCTCGTCGCCGAGGAGAATACCAAGGACTCTATAAAATTCCCTAACGGATGCTGGTATCTGGCCTGCATATTCTGATTCAGATGAAAATCCTTCGAATCTCATACTAAAATCATACCAAAAGGTTCGAACATCGTCCTATACCCGGTACCTATTTGAGGTATAGACTTAAGAAATAGGTTCTAACATCGTCCACGATACGGAACTCATTAACAAATCTCTGGTATACTTTAAATATGATTGAAAATAACAAATCCAGATCTACGGGGTTGTTGAAAGGAGAAGAGTACAGATTGAGGTACTCAGACACACTGCTAGAGGACCCTAGTGCCGAACTAGATGAAATCAAAGAAATAAATAAGTATTTAGATAAACAGAGCCCTGCATATAGACAAGAGCTAGATGCCTTGTCTCAACTAGAAAACCCCTTAAACCAAGACACTCGAGTAATCGTCACTATCCCCGCTTATGGAGAGGGTAAAAGGATAAAAAGTACGTTAGAGAAATATCTTAACCAGGATATTGACCCCCGTTTGTATGAAATTGTTTTACTAGACAATCATCCCGAAGCATCGCCCAGAGATAATACAAATGAGGAGGTCTCCAAATTTATTGAAGAAAATCCTCAAGTTAAAGTCATCTACTCACATAAAGCGTGGACTAATGGTGAGCCTGCCACTGTAGGCAATGCTAGGAAACACGTCCTTGATATCGCGTTAAATCGAATATCCAAACGCGGCCAGTCAGGAAACACCATAATCATTAGCCACGATGCTGACCCCCTATTCTACGAACCCAACTATCTAAGCAGCATTCTTGGGGAATTTGACGCAAACCCCGAAATTGATGCGCTAGTAACCCGCATGTCGAGGCCAGAAGATGCTCTTTCTAAACCAAATGTATATATTGCTGTAGAAACATTGAGACTATTAGAAGAAGAATTGGTAAAAGAGAACAAGAGTTTAGGTGAGCCAGCTGATCCAGCCATATTTGTCGGAGGAAGCTGTGGAATGAGAGCTTCCATTTTGGCAGCGGTAGGCGGCTGTAACCCAAATGCCAGTGTAAATGACGACAGAGAAATGGGCTGGTTAATAGCTGATGCAAGGAAGTGGGATCCTAAACGTATAATACGGTTTGATGGAACTAGGATGATAACAGACGCCAGAAGATTTATGGATGCTCTTGCGAATGAGCTCCCGGCAGACATGATGCTCTTAGGGTTTAACGTCAAACCGGAAATAAGGCAATTGGACAACGAAAAGGTGCTTAGTTTAATTCCAGACGATATTGTTTGGGAGCTTCTTGAAGCAGATCTAGATTCTACTTGGATGTCTCAGTATACGGGGAACAAGCTATACGCTAATAAGTTTCCAGATGCTTTTGAAAGATCTATGGAAGCTTTGGGTATCGAATACTCTATTGTCGATGGTAGGCTAGCCTTGAAAAGTGTTGATAAGTTACTTAAAAACCTTTCAAAGATTTATGGACGTGAGGTCGGCATAAAGCACTGCGCGCCAATCATCTACACTAACGAAATGATCCAAGAGATTAAGCCCTTCTTTGAGTCTTTATCTAAGGGAGCTGTAGAGGCAAGAAAAATAAGTATCGGAAGATAGTCTATAGATCACTTTAGCTTAAACTCTTTTGGTATTTGCTCTTGTCTCCTTGCTTCTACATGTTCCCTATCAAGCTCGCTAGGTTCAAGCTTCCTAAAGGTAAGCGCTTGAATCCCCTCTTCTGTGCCTAAGGTAGACTCTTTTACCTCCATATTCTCAATATTGTTGTCATAATAGCCAATCATAAACCTCTCTGCCTTTAATTCACTGGCATCCACTAAATCCTCTACGGTAGTTGCCCTCATAACAACACGGCCAAACTCAGATTTACCGAAATGTATTGTTTTGAATTTGGCTTCATGTCCATTGAATAAGCGAACTTCGCAATTATCAAAAGAGATATCTTCGTGCTCCCCCCTGGATGCATATATCTCATTGATCTCTGAATTAGTAAATTCTAGGCTTTCACAAAGAATATTGTTCAAAAACATGTACTCTATTTCAACCTCGTCGAACTCACAATGACTCGCGTCTACGCCGTCACAAAAAACAGTTCCTATCTCGGTGCCTCGAAAAACGAGCTTCTCTGCTTTTGCTTTTGCCAAATCTACTGTTCCAATACGCCCACCCTCAAAAACTATTGAGCCAAAGTCTGCCAAGTCGAAACTTATAGAGCTCATCTCGGGATTAACAAATCTAACCTCAACATTTCTAAAATCACCACGGCCGAAATCTATCTCACCTAATTCAGCGGTCGATATTTCCAATACCTCACCGCCATCTTCAGGAACTATCCTATACATTCCCAATGATCTCAAGCTTGTGCCCTCTTCCAATAGAGCCATAAACTCTTGAACGGATAGCGAGCGAGCGCCCTCCTTTTCTTCATCTTCAGGCTCCCTATAGTTAAAATCCCCAAGCTCCTCTCTTTTCAACTCTCCTATTGTTTGGGATCCACCTTCGTCAAAGAGAATCTTAAATTCTTCCGGCCCCCTATTCTCAAATTTAACTTCGGTGGGCTTAAGGTCACCAACAAAAATACGACCCGCAGATAGGTCCTCTATGTTAATGACTTCAGAAGACAATTCGTCAAAATACAATTCTTGTACTTCAAACTCACCGAAGTCACAACTGTCAATTTCAGCCCTATCAAACATTAGGCTGCTTGCTTGTGAGAAATGAAGGCTCAATAGTCTGACCTCTAAATAGTCCAAATATACCTGAGAGAAGCGACAGCTACCGAAATCAACTTTGTCGGCTTTTGTGTTGCCAAAAGCCACAAATGTTCCCGTAAAATCCCCTTCTCCTAAATATAATTCCCTGCCCGAAAGATCTAGGTCGATTGGGAATATTTCCATCCCAGGATCTGCCACAACCCTATATTCCCCCAGCCTTCTAAGATCGGGGTCCCTATCGATCTCTTCATAAAACTCTTTCTTTGTTAATACTCTGACGCTCGACATTCTTAAATAGTACCACAAGCACGTCTATGCTTGATGTGGCTCAGCGGCAAGCTCCCCACAGATTTCAGGAATAAAACAGTTTATAGCATCGTCCACTAGGGGAAGCAAAGTTATAAACCCTGCGAGGAAGAGCTATCCTTCATCCTTCTAATAAGAACCTCTCTTATCTCCTCTGCTCTTTTAGATGACAACCCTGGTAATGTGGCCTCCGAACCGATGGCACCACTTCCACCTGCGGTCTGTATTTTTAGCATAGAAAGCCCCAAGATCCTCATCATCAGACTTCTATGTATGTCTATATTCTGTATTCTTCCATATGGGATAGAGACATATTTTTTTGAGATAACGCCATATTCTTTTTTGAAAACCTCCCCGCCCAATTCATACTTATAGAATTTATAAAAAAGGAAAGACCAAACGTAAGAGAAAAGAAATGCTCCTATTAAGGCCACCCACACAGACCCAGCAAAAGAAAAAATGTCTGAGAACCACCTACTCAAAACTTCAAGCGAGATAAAAAAGGTGACAAAAGCTATTACAGTGAAGAAAAATGATGTTTGAAAGAAAAATAACCAAACAGCCTTTTTATCTAAACGCTCCATAATGCCTACATTATAACTAGATTTTTGATAATATTAAAATGGACATGAGAAAAACTATCACAACTGTATTGGTAATTGGCATAGTCTGCTTAATTGGGATATACCTGTTTGAGTTGAGGTTCAACCAACCTCAACTACAAATCAATGAGGGCTGGTCTTCGTACAACAGTGGTGAATTCTATGTTGAATATCCACCTGATTGGGAAAATGTAGAAGCACCAGAACATTTATCTGGTGAGGTATCTTTTAGGAGTTCTGAGACTAAAGCCGAAAGAAACCGCTATTTAGAAAATAACGAACATGGTGCTGTGTGGACAACATTTTTAGATTTATACATATATACAAAAGGGTCTGAGGATAGCCCTACCCCAAATATTTTAGACGACCCCAACATCCTACTGGGCGAATACAAGATTCTCGATAAAATAGACGTGAACTCTTTGTCTATGTATAAAGTGCTCTCTATGGGGGCAAATTATCCATCAGATACATATGCAGTAGAAAATGGTTCAGACTATTTTATCTTTTTGGTATTTCCTCAAGAAGATATGCCCGAAGCAACAAAACAAAAAATATTGAACTCACTCCGAATTCTTTAAGGCAAGGGAGAATTCATAAATATCCAAAAGGGTTCGACCGTCGTCCAATAGGGGGAGCTCGTTAATAGGTTTTCTATATAAAAAGCGAAAAGGACCACATTGCTGTGGCCCTGCGCCGGACAGGTTAAACCTTCCGACGACTTCCCTGAAGGGCTAGTCACGCGGTCTCAGGAGATGCTCGCAGCTGGCTGCAGACCTCCAGTCGAACTGGAAGCGCGGCTCCGGCACCTCGCTGGCCCTCTCCCGCATGATGGCGCGACTGTGGTAGTGGATGATGTCCCACCCCAGGCACCACGCCGCGGCAGTTGCGGGATCGTCGCCATCGGCCCAGAAGCGGAGGGCATCCTCCGCCTCGAGTCGGGGGTAGTAGGAGAGGTCATCGCTGATCTCTCCCAACAGCCCCATCCACGCGGGGTCGTTAGTTGTGTGGGCAGCTAACTCGACGGCCTTAACCATCATCGCGTCCTTGATGGACTTCTTCACTGTGTTCCTCCTGTGAGCCAGTGAGTCCTCCTACTTTTGGTTCAGAGACTCTCGGTGAAGACCATTTCTAACAAATCATGGTCTTCACCGAGAGTCTCTGACGCTGAAAAGGAACTATGTGCGCATACTACCACGATTTTACGCATTTGTCAATATAGGTATAGTATGGTGTATTTTCGTTAAATCCGAGTGTATTATTCCCCAATCCAGAGTTCTAAACGTGTCCAGTAGGGGGAACCAATATTTGACCTTAATCACCACTTTTGTTTATATAAACTCACTTTCACGTTGACGCGAACGTGAATGTCGTTAGCTGGCGATATCCGCAAGGATGACAGTCGCCTAAACCAGGATAGGAGATTACCCCGAATCATGTATTCGGGTCAGACATCACGTAGTCAAGAAATGACCAGCTACTTAGGTGGCGAGTCTAGAAAATCCTTATCCTGGCTAGGTTTGCACATTGGAGGAGGAATCAATGCACGTTTCCAAGAGGGTCTGGGAGAGGATGAGCCTTGAAAATGCCAAGAGCTGGCTCAAGGAGAACCTGGGTGAGGCAAGAGGTTATTTGGACCTCATCAAGGGACTTCGCCGTATTGGCAGGCCAGAGTTTTCCAATGACTACCGCACCAACTATTTCGGGTGGAATTGGATGGGTGTCTGGGTACAACACCCGAAGGGAGTCATCTTCTTTGAGACCACCAGGTACTAGATGCATATCGCCGCCCGTGGGAACCTCCCATCCAGGGCG
>PCXO01000012.1:21693-74039 GCA_002771135.1 Candidatus Yanofskybacteria bacterium CG10_big_fil_rev_8_21_14_0_10_46_23 | reverse complement strand
CGGTGCAAACGAGGCGCTCTGGCCTGCTGAGCTAAGGGCCCAAAAATTTGTAAATTTTTTGTCCGTCGAAATATCAATATATCTTCTTCCATCCTTTTCATTCTTTAAGACATACACAAAATAGCTCATCTCTTGATGCCGGCCCGCCTCCTCCACCCAAGGCGGATCCGGTCGGGCACTAATTTTTACAATCAAATTGAAATTTGAGTAAAAATTGTGTGGGTGTGCCAGGACTCGAACCTGGGACCTCTTCATTATCAGTGAAGTGCTCTAACCAGCTGAGCTACACACCCAATATTTTATTTTGAAGACTCAGTACCTTCGCCCCGCCTTCGCTAAGGCTTCGGCGGACTGGTACACACTCGAATATTTTATTTTGAAGACTCAGTACCTTCGCCCCGCCTTCGCTTCCTCCTTCATTAAAATTTCGGCGGACAAGAAAGCTTCGGCGGACTATAGTACACACCCAAGATATTGCCTATAAAAGGCTCATCTACTTTAACAAAAAAATCGGGTCGCTTTCAAGGAAATCTAACCCACCTTTACAAAAAAGGTTAAATTTGCTATGATTTTAACACTCTATGGCTAAGTTGCAACAGCTAACCGAACTCAATAAGAACATCCGCGATAAGTTTAAGGGTCGCAAAATCATCTCCGGAAAGGGTCGGGTCACCACGGGCCTGATGGTTCTAGGGGGAAACCCCGATAAAAAAGACCTCGAGAAGGGTCGAATTTTTGCCGGAGAAGATGGCAAAGTTTTTCGCCGACTTTTGAAAGAGCATAAGCTGAAAGCCACCGATTTTTATATCACGCCCGCGGTCAAGTTTCGACCGAAGACCGAAAAACCCAAAGCCAAAGAAGTTAAACGGTCCTCCTTCTTTTTAAAGCAAGAGATTAAAATTGTTGAGCCCGATTTAATCATCGCGTTGGGCGAGGTCGCTCTCAAAGGATTAGGGGTAAAACTCCCGTTGATGAATATTCGGGGGCGCCGAGTTCGATTTGGGGACATGAATCTTTTCGCCACCTACTCCCCCGGCAATATTATAGAAAATCCGAATCTCCACTCCAAAGCCAGTCAAGACTTTCATAAACTGGGCGAAATGATTCAAGAAATCAAAGCCCTGCGCAAAGCTCGAAAAAAAGTTATCGCCTAACCGCTAGCTAAAAAGTCCGAAAAAAGGGGCGCCTTGAGGGCGCCCCTTTTGTGATCCGCAAAAAAGAACATCGATCCCGACCCCCCCGCTTAGGGGATGGGGTTTTGGATTTTCAAGACCTCGACCGCCGAGACGGTCAAACCCGTCCCGGGGAAAAAGATCCCGACGTCGTATGATCCCGGCGCTAACTTGCGCGCCGGGATCAGCAGGACCCAGCTGGCCCCATCATCGAACCCGGCCGGAGCCGAGTTGAAGATGGGGGAGGTAAAAACCTCCCGCCCGATCCGGATCAAGACCTCCCGATTACCATCTTCCCGGGGGAAGCGCCCGGTGAAGATAAGACAGTCGGTCCACGGGTCATAGTGGCCCGAATCGAGACGGGGACCGTCAAAATCGTCTCGGTACTTGAAACTCTCAAAAAAGAGCTCCACGACCGAGCCGACTCGTTCCCCTTGGATCTCGGTCTCCAGAAGGACGTCGTACTTGCCCGGAGGCAGGTCCGTCGCCTGGAACCGAAATTGCAGGATTTCGAAGCGCCGGCCACCGTTAAGCGGGTCGGCCCAGACTTCCGCCCGGGTCGTCTCTCCGGTAGGGCCGGTCAGCGCGATCCAGAACTTTCGGGGCTTATTGCCCAGAGAAGCTCGGGAGACGAGCTCCATCTGGATCTTATCCCCATTCTGGATGAATCGCTTGCTGGAGAAGAACATGACCTGGTGGTCAAGATTCTCCCCAAAAAAACGGGGCGCCGGAATAGTCACCCGAACTGGGTCCGTTTGACATGGATAGTATCGGCCATCTCTGGTCCAATACACATCCACCACGCCGGGCCAGTCCTCAATCCGAGTGAGCTTGACCACCCCCGTTTGGGGGTTGTAGTCGGCCCGGATCCGGTTCGGATCCCCGCTGACCAGCTTGAAGTTTTTATCCTTCAAGACCTTTTGACCAGTGGATGTCCAGACAATCGACCGGGTCGTCGTGGTTGAATGCTGAAAAAAAACAAAACTCTCCGTCTCGGGGACGACCCAGTCACTGCAGGTCACGCCGAGACGACCCTGCAGGTCGGCCACGGGGGGTTCGGCGACCAGAATGGCCGCCGAAAAAAACAAAAACAGAACGAGCACACTCAGAGATTTTCTCATCTCTCGCTCCTCCTTATCCGCTAAGCGGACGGAAAAAATGTCATGTAAAAGAAAACAGTGCCGTTTGCACCATTCCTACAGTACATTAAATTCTATCTAAAGTCAAATGCTAACTCTTGCGTTTCAGAACCTTTCTCACGGCGGTTTTAATTGCCTCAACCCCCAGACCGAAGGCTTCAATTAATTCTTCCGGCTCCCCCGACTCGCCAAAACGATCCTGAACACCGATAAACTCTTGAGGGACCGGGTAGTTTTTTGCCAAGAACTCCGCCACGGCTGAGCCCAGCCCGCCACTGATTTGATGCTCCTCGACGGTGACAATCGCTTTAGCGTCTTTGGCCACCGCCAAAATGGTTTTCCCATCTAGAGGTTTGACGGTATGGGAATTAACAACCGTCGCCTCAATCCCCTCCCGCGCCAACTCTTCGGCGGCGACTAGGGCATTATAGAGCAAGATGCCACAACCGATGACGGCTACATCGGCCGTGACCGCCGGCTGGCGGAAAATTTCTGCTCGGCCAATTTCAAAGGGTGTTTTATCCGTGGTAAAAACGGGGGTGTTAGAGCGACCAATCCGGATATAACTAGGCTGGTTGTTGATCGCGATGGCTAGAGTGGCCTTCCGAGCTTCGACCATATCACAGGGGACAACGACAACAATCCGGGGCATGGCCCGCATTAAGGCAATATCTTCGAGTTGTTGATGAGTCGCGCCATCGGGCCCAACGGAAATTCCGGCGTGAGCCCCGACGATTTTAACCGGGACATTATTTAAAGCGATGGTGGTTCGAATTTGTTCGTTATTTCGCCCGGGCGAGAAGGCGGCGTAGGAGGCGATAAAAGGAATTTTGCCATACTGCGCCAGACCCGAGGCCACGGTGGCAAGATTTTGCTCGGCCACCCCCATTTGGATAAAACGCTCCGGAAATTTCTCTTTAAACCAGTGGGTTCGAGTGGACTCACTTAGATCCGCGCAAAGAACGACCACGCGCTCGTCTTGCTCCCCGGCTTGGACTAACCCCTTGCCAAAACCGTCTCGAGTTGGGAAAGATTCGAGATTGTTTTTATCCGCTAAATTGTCGACGAGTTTAGCTTTATTCATGCTCCGATTGAATTTGTCCGCCGAGAGTGCGGAGCTCGTTTAAAAATTGTTCGCCCTCCTCCGGTTTCGGAGGTTTGCCGTGCCAAGAAAAATCAAATTCAATTTTTTCAATTCCCTTCCCCGGGATAGTGTGGGCGAGGATTAAAGTTGGTTTTTCAAAAATGGCTTTGGCCTCTTGGACGGCGTCAACGATCGCCTCCATATTGTGACCGTCAATATCCATAACATGCCAGCCGAAAGCTTCGTATTTTTCTCGAAGCGGTTCCAAGGGCATAATGTCTTCGGTCATCCCGTCAATTTGAATATTGTTTCGATCAACAATCCCCGTCAGGTTGCTCAATTTATATTTTCCGGCAAACATAGCGGCCTCCCAAAGATTACCCGCGTCGTGTTCACCATCAGACATGAAACAATAAGTTCGAAAAGCTTTTTTATCTATTCGCGCGCCATAGGCAATGCCCGCGGCCTGGCTTAAACCGGAACCGAGTGGGCCGGAGGTAGTTTCCAGAGCAGGCATCCGTTCTCGCTCGGGGTGGCCCTGAAGACGCGAGCCAAATTTTCGGAGAGTTTTTAGTTCTTCGATGGGAAAATAACCGGCATGAGCCATCGTCGCATAGCGAATTGGCACGATGTGACCGTTGGAGAGAATCAGGCGGTCCCGCTCATCCCAATCCGGTCGCTTGGGGTCGTGATGTAAAATATGAAAATAAAAGGCCGTAAAGATATCGGCCATGCCCAAAGGGCCGGCGGTGTGACCACTGCCAGCCGAAACTAGCGATTCAATTAAAGACTGTCGAATCTGATTCGCTTTAATCTCTAGCTCTTTTATCTTATCGTCGTGAATGTGATCAGACATTAGAGTAGATCAGCCACGCTCTCAACGTGTCTTTTTAACATCGCGCAGTAGCCCCACTCGTTGTCATACCAAGCCAGAATTTTAACTAAGTTGCCATTGATAACTCGGGTCAAACCCAGATCAACAATGGAACCGTGCGGGTTGCCAATAATATCGGAAGAGACGATAGGGTCGGTCGTGGTGGTGAGGATTCCGGTCCAATCGCCCGATTGATCCGCCTCTTGAAAAATTTGATTTATTTCCTCGACCGAGGTTTTCCGACTAGCAATAAAAGTTAAGTCGATGAGCGAACCAGTTATAAGTGGGACGCGTAGAGCGATTCCATCGAACTTTCCCTCCAAGTGAGGAAGAGACCGGGTGGTGGCAATGGCCGATCCGGTGGTCGTTGGAATGATGTTGACGGCCCCGGCTCGACCTTTTCGAAAGTCACTTTTGTTGGGACCATCGACAATACTTTGGGTCGAGGTATAGCCATGGACCGTGTTTAAAACCGCGGCCTCAATCCCCGGCTTAACACTCATGATGGCGATAACCGGGTTAACCGCGTTAGTAGTGCAAGAAGCATTAGAGGTTATCTGGCCATGGCTCAAATTACCCTCAGCGACATTGGGTGTAATGGTCGGCATGATATCATCTTTGGCCGGGGCCGTAATCACCACTCTTTTAGCCCCCGCTTGTAAATGAGCCGTGGCCGATTCTATAGTCCGAAAAACCCCGGTGGCCTCCACGACAATATCAATGCCCAAATCTTTCCAGGGCAGATTGGCGGGGTCTTTTTCCTGCAGAAAAGTGATTTTCTTTTTCCCGACAATTAATTTATCCCCCTTGGCCTCAACCGGTTGGTTAAATTCTCGATAGACCGAGTCGTATTTTAAAAGATAGGCGAGATTCTCCAGACTGCCTAAATCGTTAACCGCCACCACTTCAAAGCCAGTCCCCCCAAAGGCTTGGCGAAAGAAGGTTCGCCCGATTCGACCAAAACCGTTGATTGCCACTTTTGCTCGTGCCATATCTTCTTATTTTATCGTAACTGGGCCACCGGAGCAAAAGATAAACGGTGGATGGCGGAGGGGCCATACTTAATTAACTGGATAAGATGGCCTGGCGTGCCGTAACCCTTGTGACTTTCAAAACCATATTCGGGAAAACGGCGGGCATAACGTAACATTATCCGATCACGAGTTACTTTAGCGATAATCGAAGCACAGGCGATGGAATAGACTCGGGCGTCACCATTGATAATCGTCTTTTGGGGGAACTTTATTTTAGAAATTTTTTGATTCCCATCAACCAAAACCAGATGGGGGGTTATCTTTACCTTTTTCATCGCTTGGCGCATGGCCTGATGCGTGGCTTGAAGAATGTTGATTCGATCAATCGTTTTCGGCATAACCTTCGCTAAGCCGAATTGAAAATTTGGCTGGGCTAATAGTTTGCTAAAGATCTCCTCTCGCTGTTTTTCGGATAGAAGTTTAGAGTCATTCACCCGCGCCACTCTATGCTTTAAAAACTCCGGCGTAACCAAAACGGCGCAGGCCACAACCGGTCCGGCCAAAGGGCCCCGACCCGCTTCATCAAGGGCGATAAGACTTCCAAATTTACGCAGATAATTGCGCTCAAGGCTTGAATCTAGTAGGCTCATAAATAGAATCTTAACAAGGAGATGGGAAATGGCCAAAAATCAAAACGTGGCTATTTTCTGCCACGCTTGTTTAAAATGCGACAATATTCAGTCAATTTTTATCCCGGCCAAGAGGAGCGGCGAATTCTTTTTAGTTCACCTCTGCAAAGAGTGCCGGAAAAAAAATTGGCACCCGCTTGAGCGAAAGTCCGTCTTAACCATAAGTTGCGGGCAACGGGTCCATTTCATAGAAGATGCTCCGGTGTATCAAAGTAGGGGCGGACACTTCATCCAGAATCAAGAGAGAATATAGGCGGCAACCCCAAAGGCCACCGCTACGTTTAGGGATTCTTTTCGGCCATACATAGGTATGGCCGTTTTTATATCCGCGTATTTTAACAAGCCCTTCGGAACTCCCCGGATTTCATTGCCAACAATCAAAGCAAATCCGCCAGTGGGCGGACTGATTGGTTTTTTAAGTTTGAAAATATTTTGAGCATCGGGAGTTTGTTCCAAGGCAATAATTTTTACCCCTTCTTTTTTTAATTGTTTAACGACCCGCCAAGCCTGCTTCTGTTTTTCCCAAGCTACAAAATCTTCGGCATTAAGCGAGGTTTTAGCTACTTTAGGATGGTCGGGGGTCGCCGTATAGCCCGTTAAAAAGATTTTATCAAAACCGGCCGCATCCGCCGTCCGGAAAAAAGAACCGACATTCCAAGCACTACGGATATCATGGGCGATTAGATATTTCTTCATGTTGGTTTTATAGCCGATTTTAAGATTTGAGTAAAATAAAACCCCCGTCCGCCAGCTGGCGGACGGGGGGGGTGGAAACTAATCAACGCCCCAGAGGCCAAGACCAACCGCTTGATCTTGAGTCAGGACTTTCCGAGCCTGCGCTAATTTCTTCAAACTTCTAGCCTTTTGGGCCTCTTTTGAAGAGCCGAGCTCGGCTTGAAGGTATCGAACCAAGAAGCCGGCCAAGTCTTCCCAAGAAGGGAACATGCGCGCCTCCGCTTTAAGAGCTTCTCTTCATAGAGACCTTTCAGATAAGCGGAATGTCGGGGTCGAGCTTTGATTTGGTGGTTATCTCCACCAAATAGAGGTCAACCAGTCCCCAGTCCGGCCTAAAGCCGAAAAATTGGACATCGCCATCCCCAATTAACAAGGCCACCGAGCTGTTAGTTGGAATTAGGCAAGAGCAAAGTTGCCGGTGGGTAACCCGACCATCCTGGGCCAGCTCATAGCCCATTCGGTAGTGAGAGTCAAACTCAAACGGGACAGGGGAGGCGGAAAACCGTCTCCTGAGAACAACGACTTTTTGCCAGCCAAAATTGGTCTGGAAAAAGTTTGACCAGCTCCAAGGGCCGCCGCGAGGTTTGGCCTTTGGATCTTTGAGCACCTTGATGGCTCCGCGTGTTGGAAGCCGGTGCTCCAAACCAAAGTCCCGCCAGTGCCAGCCGTGGGACTGTTTTTCGGTAAAGGGCTCGAGAAGAAGCCGAAGAATCGGCCACAGCACCCAATCGAGCCAATGGTTCGGATTCGTTTTTTTGATTTTCATGGTCCTTCCTTTCAATTCAGCAACCGAAAAACCCCATTGTGAGTGAAAGCATCACGATCAAAAATCCAGTCAACACCGGCATAAGAGATGTTGGCTTCCCGGACGGGAACTTCAAAAGGAACATGAATAACCCAAGAAGCATCGAGACAAGACCAAAAAAGAACAGGACTGTCGAAATCATTTTTCCTTCCTTCCACATTATAGGATTGTCAACGAACAACTGATTTTTATAACAAAATTAAAGCTTTGTCAAATAAAAGGCGGCGCGAAGCGCCGCCGAGGAATTACCCAATTAGCTTGTTGTTTTTGGCTTCTTGATGGGCCAAAAACAACATTCCGCCACCAACCAGAATGATAAAAAACAGAATGGCCCCCAACGAAACTAAGAACTCCATATTGAACCTCCCAATTTTTTATAACATAAGAAATCTTTAGGTCAAAATAGACTATGGTATAATATCTATACTATAAAAATAATTTACTATGTCATCCATACAAAATTTGGAAAATGAGATAAGAAGGGACACCCAAGAGTTGACCAAAAAGAGAAGCGAATTGGCTACCCTTGAGGACAATATAACAAAGTTAGCAAGCGAGATCTCGGCGCTAGAAACTAGATTAAATCAACAGAAAACAGATTTAACCACTTTTGAGAACAATAAGAAAAAGATAGCGAGCGAGATTTCCATACTAGAAGCCAAATCGAATCAACACAAAATGGACCTTGAGCGACTTGAGGCCGAACTGGCCAAAGCCGAACTTACAGAAAAGAAATAATCCCTTTTATAAAATCCGGCCTGAAACCAAAAGCCCCCGACCGCGTACGCGGTCGGGGCTTTTGGTGAACGTAGTCCAATCGATCCAACTTGAAACTGTTACCCAGTGCCTCAATATAAAATTTTTGTTCGTTATATCAGCGAACTCCGATGTTGGCTTCGGATCAGCCCCGGCTGTTAGCCTGAGCTCGGTCAGGCAGAGATCGTAGGGTGTGATCGGCTATCGAACCGAACCAAACACCCAACGAGCTCTATCGATACACTACTTTTAAAAAGTAGTAAGTAAGTGATCCAGGACCAGCTTCCGCTAGCCCTGCCTTGTTACGACTTAGTCCATGTCACCGAATCTACCGTCGTACCACAGGAAATCGTGGTCCTTCGGGTATCCCCGGCTCCCTTGACTTGACGGGCAAAGGCTTGTTGGTAACACAACAGAGGCTTCCCCATCGTACCTGCGGATTTCCCGCATACGACGAGCCCTAGTGCATTGATTGCTTAATCTTTAGAATTTTCTCTAAACCTTCATCTCCCAGATGTTCTCCTCTCGAGATCATCTTCATTATCTCGCAGAAAAGTGAGAAGTCCTTTGATTTTGACTTCAATTTCAATCGATGTTTCTTGAAGAAGGGAATAATCTTTTGATTAAGATCTTCTCTCCTCCCAACTTCATATCGATAACAATTCTGGTGATTTAATCTAGAGTCTTTTTGGAAATATACATTTCCACACCCAAAATATTTTTTTAGCCGATACAGGATTTCTTTGTCTCTCTCGATAAGAGTGAGGTAAAACTTCGGCTCTATCCTATTTCTCCTTTTTACCTCTTTGGATCGCTTGAGATCCCTCACATAAGAGGTGAAACTTCCTTCTCCATCTACCAGACCGACTATATAATTTGGGTCAATCATACATTGGGGAGGTTCCTTCTCCACATAAATGTGGTTACTACGAACCAGCTGACTTCTGATGCTGCATAAGTTACATTACTCTTCTATTTTAACATAGAAGAGACAGCATCAGATCTCCCCGGGTTACTTAAATTTCTCTTCTAGACATCCTAATAGGATTACTTCTAACCTTCCTCATCCTCACTACCCAACGATGAGTCGATTATCCCTCTGTTTACTAACAGAAAATTAGGCTGTCTTTTGCTTTCGGATCCTCCGGCCCCAACCTCGCGGTTTTGGGCCTATCCTTCAGCTACGCTCTATTGACGTAATAGAGGAGTGGACTTTAACCACTTAGAAAATTAAGCGGCCGGGCGCTTTTATTTGTGAGTACAAGATTTGAGAACGTATTCACCGCGGCGTGATGATCCGCGATTACTAGCGATTCCGACTTCATGGAGGCAAGTTGCAGCCTCCAATCCGAACTGAGGATGGCTTTGATAGGATTAGCTCCGTCTCGCGACTTGGCAACCCGTTGTACCACCCATTGTATCATGTGTGTAGCCCAAGGCATCAGAGGGCCACGCTGATTTGACGTCATCCCCACCTTCCTCCGAGTTATCCTCGGCAGTCTCGCGTGACACGTATAACACGCAATAGGGGTTGCGCTCGTTTCCTCACTTAAGAGAACTCCTCACGGAACGAGCTGACGACAACCGTGCAGCACCTGTCTAGCACCCTCGAAGGCGGCTCTGGTTTCTCAGAGCTTGCAGCTAGATTTCAAGCCTTGGTGAGGTTTTCCGCTTATAATCGAATTAAACCACATGATCCACCGCTTGTGCAAATCCCCGTCTATTCCTTTGAGTTTTAAGCTTGCGCTCGTACTTCCCAGGCAGCAGACTTAACGCGTTTGCTTGGCCACCGAGAGGGTCGATGCTCCCGATAGCGAGTCTGCAACGTTTACAGCGTGGACTACTGGGGTATCTAATCCCATTCGCTCCCCACGCTTTCGTGACTGACCGTCAGTTTGGCACCAGCATACTGCCTTCGCTTTTGGTATTCCGTGCAATATCAACGGATTTCACCCCTACACCGCACGTTCTGTATGCCTCTTACCAACTCAAGTGATACCGTTTCCAATGCGGCCTTACCGTTGGGCGGTAAGATTTAACATCAGACTAATATCACCAGCTGCTCACGTTTTACGCCCAGTTAATCCGGATAACGCTTGGGGCCTTCGTATTACCGCTGCTGCTGGCACGAAGTTAGCAGCCCCTTATTCGTCAGGTACCGTCAAAATTCTTCCCTGAAAAAAGCAGTTTACAACCCTAAGGCCGTCTTCCTGCACGCGGTGTCGCTCCGTCAGGCTTTCGCCCATTGCGGAATATTCTCGACTGCGGCCACCCGTAGGTGTATGGCCCGTGTCTCAGTGCCATCGTTGGGGGTCGTGCTCTCACACCCCCTACCCGTCATCGCCTTGGTGAGCCATTACCTCACCAACAAGCTGATAGGACCTAGGCCGCTCTCGAAGCGTAAAAACTTTACTGTTGCCAGACTATCGGGAATTAGCGCCGCTTTCGCGGAGTTATGCCCGACTTCGAGGTACGTACCAAGGTGTTACTAACTCGTCTGCCGCTCGTCTCGCCCGAAGGCGGACTCGCTCGACTTGCATGCCTTATCCACACCGCCAGCGTTCATCCTGAGCCAGGATCAAACTCTCCTAAAAGGAGGACTGGATAACAGTATCAAGTAAGATACTGTTTTTTATAACTGTTCAAAAAATTGGACGTTCAAATTTTTAAAATACACGGCTACGTTGGATCTCCTAATGTAACCGCCAGTAGATCCATAAAATCCACTGGCGGGTACACCACGCTATTTCATTGGCTTGGAAATATTCTACATAACTTAGTGGAGTCATTCTATCAGACTCAAATTAAGTGTCAACATTAAAGAAAACAAAAGGCCCCGACTCGACATCGAGTCGGGGCCAGAACAACTATGGCGCGAAGGCCAGCCCGGTCGAGACTTCAAGATCACGACCAGCAATGGCGATCTCGACAAGAAACCGCCAGCGTGGCCACCCCTTATTCCGAAACCAAATCTGCGGTTGGCCCAGATTGGGGCGACTGCCCCAAGGCGTCCCCAGGATCCGATAGAAGCCACCGGTCACCAATTGCCAATCCCGGCCCAATTCAAGAGGCTTGGTTTGCCAAACCAGCTTGAGTTCATTGGGACCGGTCGCTCCTGCCAAGCGCGAGTAGTAGCTGGCCGTCAAAAACTGGAAGGGGCGACCAAGAGACCCACCCGCGAGGGGCAATCCTCCGACGTCGACCTTGGGGCCGACTTTCCAGAAAGGTCCGGCCGGACCGGCCCCTTGTTCGGAAGAGACGCCCAAGAAGGAGGCTCGCGCGACAGGAACCAGATCAACGGCATGGTTGGTGAACCAACCGCCATCAAAGGTGTCGGCGAAACCAAAGCCACTGAGTTGACTGCCCCAGCGCCAGCTGTACTGACTGGTTAGAAGAGGGACCCCTTCTGAACCAAAAGGATGAAACTCCATCGCAGGGGTGAGAGTCCCTTTCTTGGTTTTTTTTGTTTGAGAGTTTTTGGTTTCTCCCCCGCTAGTCTGACCCTTGAGTTGAGCCTTAAGGGGACCGCCCATCCCCACTAGGGAGACGAGAGCGGTCAACAGGTAACTGGCAAGCTCCAAGGCTTGGCGAGTCTGCTTGGAAGTATCTACCCAGTGGGGATAAAATTTCCAGGCGATGGGATGCAAAATGGCCGCCAGAGGCAGATGAAGCATCACCAGTTCCAACCACGGATTGAGACCACAACTCTCGACTCGGACAAAGAAAAAGCCGAAAGCAAGAAGCGAAGTAATCAGCCAAACTTGGAGAAACAACCTCGAAATGGAGTCATACCCGAGAAGATCGACGCCCTCCTTGGACAAGTCGCCGAGAGAACGCGAGTCTCCATAGAACTCTTGAGACACCACACCCATTTTTTTAAATGTATAAACTCGGCTAAAATCTTCTTGGATACGATTAATCTTACCCGTAGAGAAAATTGAAGAAACCCATTGCTCAATATTGAAGCGAATTCGAAAATCAATATCTTCTCGAGAATCAAATCGAAAAAACCCATTGACAAAGCGCCGATGTGCCTCGATCACTTTGAAATAATGCTCCGGTGGCTGGACCGTCGGATCGGCCTCGGCGATGAGCCCTTGAACTCGGTTCCATTCTTGCAGAATGGCTTCTTCCGAGATAGCATCCCAGAAACCGAAATGCTTCTCTTCAATCCGCATCTGATTTTCGGAGAAGACCGATTGAAGACTCACCAACGGAATAGCCCATAAGATCGAAATTACGAGCCAAACAAAGATGAAAAACCCCTTGCTTTTTTGTTTCACCGAAGTCTCCTTCTACTAGTTTTTAATTTCAAAGAACCATAAAAAAATACCACTCTCGGTGGCATCCGTCAACGGGAACAAACGAATTTAAATCTTGGCTGATTCGCCGCCGTCTTGCAAAGCGTTAAGCGCCTCCATGACCATTCGACTGACTTTAGTCCCATCGGCCCGACCCCCTAAGCGCGCCATGACTTGGCCCATAACCGCCCCCATATCTTGTGGCCCCTCGGCATTAGTTTCGTCAATAATTTGATCGATCGTTTGACCCACCTCCTCATCACTCAGGGGTGTCGGAAGATAAACTTCCATTAAACCGATCTCCGCCTCTTCTTTTTGGGCCATCTCTTCTCGGTTAGCAACCCGGTACGCTTCAATCGAGTCCCGACGTTTTTTAACCTCAGCCTGAATTACCTTCTGAACTTCTCCATCGGTTAACTGGCTGGCGGTCTCTCGATCTTCCACCTCGGGGGCAAGACCGGAACGTTTTTCCACTTCTTTGTTTTTAATCGCGTTAAGAAGCAAATTTAAAGTCCCCCGCTTATCCTTATCCCCGGACTTTAGGGCTTGAATGCCTTCCGCTTGGATTTTCTTTTTGAGTTCGGACATTAGAGGTTAATCGTCCGCTTTAATTTCTTCTTCTCCTCCCGGAAAAGATCTTCATTGAATCGGCCCGTGCGATCAAGGCGTTTCCGAAGCGCTCGAAGATGTTCCCGCATAATCGCTCGGTTTTTTTCCTGAAGAACACTGGGCTTGCGCTCAAAAAAACGAGCGCTCTTGCCTAATTTTATTGTGCCAGCGCGTTGAACTAGCCGGCTGAAACGCCGTAAAAGGCTACTGACACTTTCATTCTTTTTTCTTTTGACATCTACCATAATTATTATAATTTTTTGCCTCCTAAGAGGTGGAGGTGAAGGTGGTCGACTTCTTGCCCCCCATCGCGACCCTGATTTATCATTACCCGATAACCCGACTCGGCCAAACCCAGATTTTGAGCAACTTGCCCAACCGCCAGCATCAGATTGCCTAAGATTTCTTTGTCCGTCTCTCCAGCAGACTGAATGCCCCTGATTTCTTTTTTAGGAATGATGAGAACATGTACGGGAGCCTTGGGATGAATATCTTTGAAAGCCATCCAATCTTCGCCCTCAGCAATGATTTCAGCGGGAATTTCTCGAGCAACGATCTTGGAAAAAATTGAGGGCATAAGGCTTATTTATTTTTCAAACGTTTTTGGACTATATCAATAATCTTGTCTATTGGCAACACTTCTTGAATGCCACTCTCCATGTCCCGCAAAATAACCGTCTCATCAAGGGCTTCTTTTTGGCCAACGATTAAAGCATAGGGGGCGCCAACCTTGTCCGCAACGCGAAGTTGAGATTTGATGCTTTCCCGACCCAGTGAGGTCACCGTGTTGACATTGGCTTGAATCAAGCGCTCGAAAAGGCACATCCCTTTGCGCTGGCCAGCGTCGCCAAGTTGGGCCACAAAAATCTGCGGGGTCGCTCGGCCTTCAGAGACAGAGATCTTATTCTCTTTCAAGGTCAGGATAATTCGCTCGACCCCCGCGGCCCAGCCAACACCGGGAGTTTTGGGACCACCCATTTTATCAACCAAACGATCATAACGTCCCCCGGCAATTAAAGTGAGAGGGGCCCGCTTTTTGTCTTCAGATTTCGTCTCTTCTTCTTTGCCATCCGATTTTTTAGAGGGTTTCTCCTCGGGGACAATCTCAAAAACCGTTTTCGTATAGTAATCAAGGCCTCGAACTAGAGTTGGATCAAGAACATAAGGAATCTCTAAATCATCCAAAAATTCAATAACTTTTTTGAAGTGATCCTTGGAAGCCTTGTCGAGATGATCCAAAATTTGAGGGGCCTCAGCCATAATTTCCTGAGTCTTTTCATTCTTCGAGTCAAACATCCGCAGAATGTTAGTTTTATAGCGAAGCCGATCTTCCGCCGGAAGTTTTCGAAGTTTTGGCCGAATAAAATCCTTCAGCTTTTTAATGTATTCCTTGCGAGATTCCCCACTGCCGATAGAGTTGATCTTGACTAAAATCTTCCTCAGACCAATCGCCTGAAGAAATTTGAAGGCAATTAAAATAACTTGGGCATCGCCAATTGGTCCGGCCACGCCAAAAAGTTCAACTCCAATTTGGTTGAATTGGCGGGTCCGGCCCTGTTGGGGCTGATCGTGACGAAACATTGGCATGTCGTAGTAAAGCTGAATTGGGCTGGGCCAAACATTCATGCCGTTTTCGACATAAGCCCGGACCACGGGCGCGGTGCCTTCCGGTCGAAGACTGAGCTCATCGCCTCCCTTGGTTTTCAGCGAATAAAGCTCTTTGTCAATAACGTCCGTTCCCGCTCCGATTGAATCGGTAAAAAGTTTCGTATACTCCAAAACCGGGGTCTCAACTTGACGGTAGCCATAGTCCTCCAAGACCTTCAGGCCTTTCCGGCGAAGGTGCCGCCAAAAAATCTGCTCCTCGGGCAAAATGTCCGCCATTCCTTTGACACTTTGGATCTTTGGTTTTCTTTTCCGAGTTCTCTGAATTTCTTCCTCTTCTTCTGCGGTATTTTTTTTGATCATATTTTTAATTTAAAAGTTATACGTCGGCAAGCCAGGATGACCAAAATCGGATAAGGGCCAAACTCGAACTAAAACCCGACCGGTTATGAGGGTCGTGTTAACCGGTCCCCAGCGTCGTGAGTCGGAACTATTGGGTCGGTTGTCTCCCATTACAAAGTATTCATTCGGGTCAACCTTAACCGTGATCACCCCGTCGGTCTGGAGATTATCGGGCAGATAAGTTTCAGAAAGAACAATGCCTTGAGGCTCTTGCTCATTGAATATTCTTACCTGGCCATCCCTTATTTGAATCGTCTCTCCGGGCAAACCGATAATTCGCTTTATAAAAAATTGGGCGGTGTCTTCGGGAGAGCGAAAGACCACCACCTCTCCGCGACTGGGGCTCTTGAATCGATAAGAGATCTCGTCGATTAAGATATAATCGTTGTTTTGAAAATTGGGTTGCATCGAAGCTCCTCGAACAAAGAAGGGTTGCACCACGAAATAACGGATGGGGATAATAATTGCGAGAGAGATAATAACAATTTTCAGGGTCTCCCAAATAAAAGCCTTGGCCTCTCGGCGAAGTTGCAGGGAATCTTTTTCATCAGCCCGAGAGTCGGCGTCCGTTTGATTTTCTTGCATAAAATATAATAAAAGTGCCCTTATTATACCCTTAAACTAAAGAATTGCAACCAAGCAAAAGGCATTATTTTCATTTAAAAATCTATGCTATTATACAGCCAATGTGGCTAATTCTTGGGATCGGCAACCCGGAAAAAAAATATGAAAGCACTCGGCACAACGCCGGGTTTATGGCCGTGGAAATAATTGCCAAAAACCACAAAATTAATTCTTTCCGGGAAGACCCGAAACTTCAAGCCCAGATCGCGGAAATTGTAACTGACAAAAACAAGGTTATTTTAGCCAAACCGATGACTTACGTTAATAAGACTGGCGAGGCCCTGAAAAAGATAGCCCAAAAATTCAAAATTAAACCCGACCACATTATTATCATCCAAGACGACCTCGATATCCCCTTCGGCAAGGTTAAAAACTCTTTCGATAAAAATGACGGGGGGCATAAAGGGATTGCCTCCATCATTGCCACCCTGCGAACCAAAAAATTTTACCGAGTTCGAATCGGCCTGGCTAATCCCAGCCTAAAACGAGCTCGCGATAAAAAAAATGACTCGACCAAAATTGATCAGGTTTCCGAGTTTGTTCTAAAAAAATTCAGCCCCACCGAAATAAAAGAACTACCAAAGGTGCTGAAAATCGTTCGGGAAAGAACGGTGCTCCTTATGAAATAGGAAGACGGCGGCAGGGCCTCTCAAAAAGCGCCTCCCCAACTCAACCCTATTATTGAATAATAAATTGTTAATGGATCTTATCTATCTAAATGCCCTAAATATCTTAACTTCCGGTAAAATTGGCGCTCTAGAGAAAATAAATCAAAAATTCGCCGGTGATTTCAAAAAGGCCTGGCGGTCAAACTTAAGACAATTTCAATCTAAAGACTTTCCTCTAAGTCAATCCCAAATCAATCCCGAGAAAGAATTCAAAAAATTAGAGGCCCATGAAATAGAAATTATCTCCGTTAAAGATAGGGCTTATCCAAAAATATTAAGACAAATCTCCGATCCACCATTTTTACTCTACCTGAAAGGCCAAAAGGCGGTTTTGAAAAATGAGTGTTTCGCGGTTGTTGGCCCTCGGCGTCTTTCCAGCTATGGCCGGCGAGCCACTCCTCATATCGTCGAAGATCTGGCTCGAGCCGGGTTAACTATTGTCAGTGGCCTCGCTCTGGGAGTTGATACTCTCGCCCACCAAACTGCTCTGGAAGCCGGCGGGCGGACCATCGCGGTGTTGGGCTGTGGCTTAGCCCCCAAGGTCCTTTATCCGCCACAGAATAAAAAACTGGCCGAAACAATCGTAAAAACCGGCGCGGTTATCTCCGAGTATAGTTTTGAAACCAATAGTTCGGCCTTCACCTTCCCCCAACGTAACCGAATTGTCAGCGGTCTTTCCCGAGGAGTCCTAGTAATCGAAGCCCAGAAAAAAAGTGGTTCTCTCATTACCGCTCGACTCGCGGCCGAACAGAATCGAGATGTCTTTGCTCTCCCCGGCGATATCTTTTCCAAAACCTCGCAAGGGACTAACCGACTAATCCAAAATGGGGCTACTCCCGCTCTGGGAGCAGAAGATATTTTGACAAGCTATAATATTTCCTATAATAATATTCTTCCCTCCCAATCAATGGGCTCGGAGGTAGAAGAAGAAATTTTAAAAATAATTAAAGACACCCCGGCACATATTGATGTTATTATTCAAAGATGTTCTCTGACGGCTGGGGAGATTCAGTCGGCTCTGGTTATGTTAGAGCTCGAAGGCCGAGTCCAAAATATCGGCAGTGATCGTTACGCTCTAAAAAAATGAAACTGATTATTGTTGAATCCCCAACTAAAGCCAAGACGATTACCCGCTTTGTCAGCGGTGATTTTGTGGTGAAATCATCCTACGGCCATGTCCGGGATCTACCCAAGGCGGAGATCGGAATTGATGTCGAGAACAATTTTGAGCCCAAATATGTTATCCCGCCTCGGGTTCGGAAAAATCTGGCGGAACTTAAAAAACTTCTGCCGAAGGCCGAGACTTTGATTCTGGCAACGGATGAAGATCGCGAGGGAGAAGCGATTGCTTGGCATTTAACGCAGGCCATCGGTTTAGAAAAATTAAAAAAGGCCGGGAAAGAACCGCGGATTGAACGCATTGTTTTCCACGAGATTACCAAAACGGCCATCGAAAAAGCTCTAGCGACTCCGCGGGAGATAAATTTTGATATGGTTGACGCTCAGCAAGCCCGCCGGGTCTTAGATCGACTGGTGGGCTATAAGCTCTCGCCTTTCCTCTGGAAAAAAATCTCCCGCGGACTTTCAGCCGGCCGAGTTCAATCCGTCGCCGTCCGCTTAATTGTCGAGCGGGAGCGCGAAATTCAGGCCTTTAAACCCGAAGAGTATTGGAGCGTTGTCGCTCAACTTCTTAAGGACAAAGATTCAATCCAAGCTCACCTTGTCGCTCACAAGAGCGAAAGTTTGGATAGGTTGAGCATAAAAAATGAGGCTGACGCTCAAAAAATCAGAGCGGAGCTGGAGGATGCCGACTATCGAGTTACCCGGGTTGAAGCGCGCCAAACTAAAAAGAGTCCCGCCCCACCCTTTATCACCTCGACCCTCCAAAGAGCGGCGGCGGGGCGTTTACACTTTTCCGCCAAACAAACCATGGTCTTGGCCCAACAACTCTACGAAGGAATAAAACTAGGCAAAAAGGGGGCAACTGGTTTAATCACCTATATGCGAACCGACTCAACAAATCTTTCCGCCGAAGCGCTTAGTGTCGCTCACGATTTTATTAAAAAAAATTATGGTCCGGAGTACGGTCTAAAGACCTCGCGCGTTTTTAAGAAAAAAGCTAAATCGGCGCAGGAGGCCCATGAGGCCATCCGCCCCACTGATCCCACCCTAACCCCTCAGGACATAGAAAAATATTTGGATGCCAAACAGTTCAAACTCTATAATTTAATCTGGGGGCGATTCCTGGCCAGCCAAATGGCGGAAGCCCAACTTGAATCGGTCTCGGCCGACATCACCGCCAAAGATTATACTTTTCGGGCCACGGGCCAAACTTTAAAATTCGATGGCTTTCTAAAAGTCTATCCGCTCAATATCACTGAGAGCATTCTACCGCCCATCAAAGAGGGCGAGACTTTACTCTTAAAAGAACTGCAAACTGAGCAACACTTCACCAACCCTCCGGCCCGCTATAACGAGGCCTCCCTCATTAAAATTTTGGAGAAGAACGGCATCGGCCGACCCTCAACCTACGCGCCAATTATCTCGACGATCCAAGAGCGAAACTACGTCCAGAAAAATCCCAACCGTTATTTTGAACCCACTGAGATTGGCCTGGTTGTTAACGACCTTTTGGTCACGCATTTCCCGGAAATTGTTGACATGGATTTTACCTCGAAGATGGAGGGGCAACTTGACGACATTGCCTTGGGCAAAAATGATTGGCGCAAAATTATCAAAGATTTTTACGAACCCTTTGACAAAAATCTCCAAAATAAATACAAGGAAGTCTCCAAAGAAGCCATGATCGAGGAGACTGACGAGGATTGCGACAAGTGCGGAAAAAAAATGATTATTCGAATGGGTCGCTTTGGCAAGTTCCGAGCCTGTTCGGGTTTCCCCGAGTGTAAAAATGCCAAACCCCTCGAGGGCCAAGAAGGGCTCCCCCAAAAAGAACCGCCCAAAGAATTAGATGAGGAGTGCGAGAAGTGTGGTAAGAAGATGGTTGTTCGAACCGGTCGTCGGGGTGCCTTTAAGGCCTGCTCCGGTTTCCCCAAGTGTCGGAATACTAAGCCCTTGGATAAAGAAGCATCGGAAGAAAGGGCTTAGTCCAAAATGACTTTGGCAATTTTATTAAGCTCCTCAAGATCGGCAAATCGAATCACAATTTTGCCACCCCGCTGACCACTTTGAATTAACACGGGAGCACCAACATTTTGGGAAAGGTTCGACTCTAAATCTTTAAATTTATTAGAAACTTCTTTTTTGGCTTGGGGTCCTCGGGCCGCCACTTCAGCCGAGCGAACCGTCGCCTGTCCACTTATAAAACTGGCCAGCATGGCTTGTTGTTCTTTGGGGTCTTTAAAGGCGAGCAGGGCTCGGGCTTGAGTTCGGCTAATCTGGCCAGCTGAGATTTTATCTTGAATGTCTTGCGGGAGACCCAGAAGCCTGAGCGCATTGGCGACGACTTCTCGACTCTTGGAAACTTTTTGAGCAATCTCTTGTTGGGTCAAGCCAAATTCCTCAGAAAAGCGCCGATACGCTAGAGCTTCTTCGAGGGGATTCAAATCTTCTCGCTGGACATTCTCAATGAGAGCGATCTCCAGACGCTCTTGTTCTTCTTTGAACGCGTCTTTGATAATGACCGGAACACGCGGAAGACTCGCCAGCTGGGCCGCTCGCCAACGGCGCTCTCCGGCCAGAAGATGATATTCTACGGCCAAACCTTGATTTGTTGGCTTTTCAACTTTTGTAACCAAAAGAGGCTGGAGAATGCCATAGCGCTTTATCGAGCTGGAGAGGCTGGCCAAAGCGCCTTGGTCAAAATGTTTTCGAGGTTGGCTTGAATTGGGCTTGATTTTATCCGTCTCGACATAAAAAACACTCTCTTGGGGTAGAGTTGCGACCGAGAGAGCGGTCTTTTCTGGGATAAGCGAGCCGAGACCGCGCCCTAGCCCGAAGAATTTTTTTGTATTTGTACTCATAGAAATTTCTAACTTAAGTTTATCACCTCATCTGCTAACTGCCGATAGGAGCGCCCCGCTTTTGAAGTCGGATCAAATTGTAGGATTGTTTTGCCAAAGCTGGGGGCCTCCGCCAAAGAAACGGATCGAGGGATAATCGCTTCAAAAACATGACCCGGGAAGTTATTTTGAACCTCCTTGACCACTTGGCGCGCCAATCGATTACGTTTGTCATACATTGTAAGTAAAACGCCCATCACTTTCAAATCAAGATTAATTGAATTTTTAACCAAATCGATTGTCTTCATTAATTGGCCCAGACCCTCAAGGGCGAAGTATTCGCACTGAACCGGAATAATCACCTCTTCGGAAGCCGCTAAGCCGTTGATGGTCAAAAGGCCGAGCGAAGGGGGCGAGTCAATAAGAATATAGTCATATCGGGTTCGAATTGGCTCAAGAGCTTCCCGCAGACGATGTTCGCGCCGCTCCAAACCGACTAATTCCACCCCCGCGCCGGCCAAGCTCGCGCCTGAGGGCAAAATATCCAGACCAAAAAGTGAGGTCCGCCTTATTACCGCTTCAGGATGTTGATTGGCGATTAAGGCATGGTAGAGATGCGGATGGTCTTCTTGAAGTTGGATCCCCGCGCCCGAGGTGGTATTGGCTTGAGGATCAAGATCCACCAAAAGAATGTATTTGCCCTTGGCGGCCATATAGGCCGCCAAATTTAAACTGGAAGTTGTCTTCCCAACTCCCCCTTTTTGATTTATGATACCGATGATTCGCGCCATAAAATTATCTTCAGTCTAAGCTAAATGGAGATAGCTATCAATTGATAAAATAATAGGTCTGGGCGAGTGGCGGAATTGGCTTACGCGCACGACTCAAAATCGTGTGGTCTTTGACCATGTGGGTTCGAATCCCACCTCGCCCACCAGAATTTGAATAAAACAGAGAAAGCTTATCTAATTGGTATATGTATGGGAGACGGGAATCTCTCAAACCCTAATGGTAGGGCAATTCGCCTTAGAATTACCTGCGACAAAAAATATCCCCAACTGATTAAAAATTTCCAAAAAGTTATTAAAAAAGTTCTACCAAATAATAAGATATCTCTAATTAAAAGAGATGGGGGGTGTTTAGATATAAGTTGCTACTCAAATAAATGGCCAAAAATATTAGGATGGAAGCCTGGACCTAAAGCTTCTCAAATTTCAGGGATTCCTAACTGGATAAAATCTGATAAAAAATATTTAACTCATTGCTTAAAGGGACTGATAGAAACCGATGGCTGCATCTATAAAGACAGGGGCTATAAAATGATTGGCTTTACTTCTACCATAGAGAATCTCTCGAAAGATGTTTTTTATGGAATGGCTACCCTAGGCTTTAAACCTAGAATTTATAAGGTCAAATTACCTAAAAAATTGGCGAGATTTAATGTTAGGCTTGCTAAAAATGTTGAAATGTTTATTAATCTGGTTGGTCCTATCAAAAGATAATTCTTATAGAATCTCGAGTCGAGCCCGACTCCTACCCCGGGCACCACGTAGGAAAAGTCAATGCCCCTAATCTACCGCTAACCGAGTGTTGGCTTGGACATCATTGAAAACACGAGTTTGACCTGAAGCCCATGTAACCGTCACCTTTCTTACCCCCGAATCTTGGCCTAGGCCGAAAACAAGTTCTGAGCTGACATCAGTCAACAACCCCATCACGCCGATAACTTGTTTTGATGAGACGGATCCATTCAGCCTTTCAACATCAACCCGAGCTCCTAAAGATTTCGGGATATCCGGCAAAAAGACTTTCAGAAAATTGGAAGGGCCTCCGCTGTTTAAGTAAGCTTTGCTGGGTCCGTTAAAATTAATGAAGACTACGTCCGGATAGCCATCTTGGTTGAAATCAGCCAGAAGGGGCGTCGTCCCGTAGTAGGGATTATTTAATCCCGCTACTTGCGTAATCGGCAAAAAGGTTTGATCGCTCTCTTGAAGAAAGACTCGCCCATTGAGCTTATTAATTTTATGGGCGGGCCACTTAACATAGTTTTCGGACACAAGCAGGTCCAGCCGGCCATCCAGATTTAGATCTTCAAACAGCGCCCCCCAGCCAAATTCATAGTCATCCAAAGCGCGCTCTGTCGTAATATCAGTAAATTGAAAATTGCCATCATTGCGGAGTAAGCGCCACTGACTGTCAAGAATTTGATCCGGGCGAAGATCGCCTCGGGCGGCTGTGATCGGGATTGTGTTTCCAATGTTGGAGAAAAATAAATCTTGGTCACCATCGGCATCAATATCACCCACGGCCAAGCCCATCCAAAAACCAAAATCCGTTAAGGCCGGCTTGCTCTCAAAGGTGCCGTTTTTCTTATTCTCGTAGACTACAACTTTATCCGTGTTCGGAGCCAAGACTAAATCGGGCCAAGTATCGTTATTAAGATCGACGAAAGATGCTTGGAAGGTGTTCTGATTGTAGGCTAGGCCGGATTTCTCCGTGATATCTTCAAACTGATTGCCCCCCTTATTTAGAAGCATAATGTTCTTAGAACGATTAGCCGGATCATTAAAAGTTGTCAGCTTAAAAACTTTTGGTGATTTGAAGGTCGCGACATAAAGATCAATTAGACCATCCTTGTTCAAATCCGTTGCCGATAGAGACATCGGGACCGCATCCTTCTCAAGGGTAATTCCCAACTTCTGCTCTGCAAATTGACCCTGATTATTTGTATAGAGATAGACACCATCTAAACGGGCAACTAAAAGGTCCGCATCCCCATCATTGTCAAAATCGATTGAGAGCGCTCCGGCAGATGAATTTTCGTTGGTGAATCCAGCTTGAGAGGCGATATTTACAAACCGATCGTTTTCAAAGCGAAAAAGCCCATCAATCTGATTAATGCCCCCGCCGATAAAAACCTCCTCTCGCCCGTCTCCATCAATATCAATCAGGGCCGAGCCAGCAAAGGCATAGTCGTCTTTGTCGTAATTATGAACAAAGTCGAGCCCAATTTCAGTAAACGTCGGTGTAGAGACAGAGCTACTCTCGACTTCTGAATGAATCGATTTCGGCTGGAAAAGATAGGGGGCGGCAAAATAGTAAACAATTGCCAAAAAAGCCACGGCTAGAAGAAGAATGATGATTTTTTTCATAAATAAGGCTGTCACTTGATCGTATTACGTCACCCGGGTTATGTCAAAGTTTAAGTTAAGAGGTCTTTTCTTTTTATGCGCGATTAGCTTAGAATAAAAACGGTAAGTTAAGAGTAAGTTTTTAATATGTTTGAAGCAAATTATTTGGCGATTTTAGTCGTGGCCATTGTCGTCTACGGTCTTGGCGCTCTTTGGTACTCCCCCGTCTTATTTGGGAAAAAATGGATGAAGCTTTCCGGCATGAGCATGGACTCCGCCAAAGGAGCGGGCAAGGGTTACGCAATCGGCTTTATTATAAAGTTAGTGGAGCTTTATGTTTTAGCTTATTTTGTCCAAATGTTGGGGAAAAATGATTTTTGGGGCGGAGCCGAGCTCGGCTTTTGGGTCTGGCTCGGTTTTGTTGGCACCTACAGCCTTGGGGCGACGCTCTGGGAGCGAAAGCCCGGAGCCCTTTGGTGGTTGAATAACATTTACAATGTCATCGGGCTAGTTATCGCCGGTGGTATCTTGGCAATCTGGATGTAAAGACAGAATGGTATCCATTTAACAGCCCTGTTTTAGACAGAGCTGTTAAATTTGACAATAAACGAAATATATACTAAAAAGACTAAACTGTTCCTCAACAAAAAAGAAAGGGCGCTGGCAAATGACAAAAGAAGAAATTTTAGAGGAGTTTGGGTGGATTCCAAGAAACTTCGACCTTGGTCATTTCTTTGAGAATGGCCCCGTCTTGACCGAGGACGAATTGAGGCTGGACTTCGATCTTCTATCTCATGATCCGGAGCTATATTCTCTTGTCCGAAAAGGAAGACTGCTGGCCTTAGAAATCCTTTTTATCAAGATAAGTAAGCTCGAAGAAAGGGCGGAAGAGCTTGAAAAAAGAGCATCCTGTCTGATGTTCTTCAACTTGAATCTTATGGACGTCTTGAAAGAAAGCGCGCCCGGAAAATTAGCTCACCTACTAATCGACCAAGGGGTTAACGAGATTGATCCAGACTTTTCTTTTCATAAGGCCTTAATAGAAAGATTCAAAAGAGAAGGGCGCTGGAAGGACTAAGCCCTTCTCAAAAAATTATCTTGCCCCCCCGGGGGTTTTTATTTGTTCAGATTAATGAGATTTTGGAAAACCGCGGCCACAACCAATGGCCCCGTTCCCCCCGGTGTCGGCGTGACTATCGCCTTTGACTCAATAGCTTGGAAATCAACATCACCTTTTATTTGATTATTTTCTCGAGAAAAACCGAAATCAATGACCAAGGCCCCCGCTTTGATCATCTTCGCCGTGATTAAATTCGGTTGGCCAACACCGGAGATAACGACGTCCGCTTCAACGCTAAGTGCCTCCGGGTGAGGCGTATCAATATCAATTGGAGAGACTTGCCAGCCTTTAGATTTGGCCCATTTGGTTACGGGTTGACCAATAAGTTGGCCCTGCCCAAAGACCGCTATTTTGAGGTCCGGCCGACTAAAGCCAAATTCTTTCATCAATCGTTCGACCACCAAAACGGCTGGTGCTAAAACTATTGGCTGAGCACCCAGCGCATCAACATCTTTCTGGACTGGAATTAAGTTAACAATATCTTCCGCCTCAAAACCCGGAAGGGGGAGTTGAATAATCAAACCGGACACGGAGGCAACGATAATTTTAATCTCTTTTTGAAGATCCCGGATTGAAATATTTTTATCAAAACTATAGATTTTGATGGCAACGCCAAGAGATTCGCCAACCGCCTTCTTCTTTTGAATAAAGATTTTTGAGCCAAGATCATCACCAACTAAAACTATCCCCAGACTCAGCGGGGAAAGCCGGGTAATTTGGTGTTTTAAATCTTTGAGCCAAATCTGGGCCAAACTGTTGCCGTCGATAATCATCTGGGCCTTATCATACAAAAAAACCGTTTTTAGTTAAACGGGGTCTGGTCAAGGGCACTGCCGGGTTAGAGAGTTTCGGGATGTCGACGAAAGCGTCGAATAAAAGCCGACTCAAAGATAGCTTTGGTTCTAATCAGATAAGCCATGACTAAAAACAGGCTGAGAGAAAACACTACAAAGGTTGCCACCGGAGCCAAGGCATAGCCATAAATTTGAGAGATAATCTGACCAAAAGGCATCTCCGAAACTGAGAAATAGTCACGGCGAAGGCTCATCCAAATTTGATACAAGATAAAAGGTAACAAGGCCAAGAGGACGAAATAAAAATCACGCAGAAGATCCTGCTGGCGTTGAACCCGCTGAACCCGTCTCATCGTTTTCTCAACGAAACGGAGCGAGGGTTCAATCTCGCCGTGAGAACAACCAATTTCTTGAATCCGAGATTGGATATAGGCATCAATCTTGGCTTCCGGGTTGAGGTTAGGCTCTATAATTTGGGGCAATAGTCTCATTTATATATTCGTTTTTTCTTATCACGGCTAAAAGGGCTTGGCGAACTCGATGAAGCCGACTCTTCAGGGTATTCTGGTTAATCCCCAGAGTCTGGCTGATCTCCTTATAAGAAAAGCCCTCGTAGTAAAGTAACTTGATGATACGGCGATCTTGGTCACTAAGACGCTTTAGACAAGCGTCAAGTTCCTCTTTCAGAGCATTTTGGGTCTCTTGGGTCTTATAATCAACAAAAGCAAGTTGGGCGAAATGCTGAAGCGCTTCATTTTCCAAGGCAACCTCACGGTCTTTGTGTTTTCGAAAGTGATCGATGGAAATGTTACGCGCAATCTGGAAAAGCCAGCTTCTTAATTTCGCCTTGTCCTTTAAAGTATCCAGCTTTTTATAAGCCTTTATGAAAGTTTCTTGGGCCAAATCCTCCGCGTCTTGACGATTGCCGACAAAACGATAGTGAAAATTTATAATCCTCCGCTCGTATTGTTCAACAATCGATTGAAAAGATTGGATAGCTTCTTTGTTCATAAGTCGGTGTATTTACTTTCTATTTTAACATCTAAAAATAAAAATGGTAAACACCTCGATTGCTTATTAAGACGGAAAGACCCCCGAAAAGGTTTCTCGAAACCCCAGCCAAAGAATCTGCGTCTTAGAGGGTGATGATAACTTATTTGTTCGACATTCCCTTGATCCGGGCCGGGCCGGAGGACACCTGATAAAACTCCACCCCGTAACATATTGTACCTCCCCTTACTCTTATCTACCCCCCGCCCCGCTAAATAGCGGGGCGGGGTGGTTTTGAACTCTATAAATTATGTTTACAAATAAATAAAAATGGCTTAAATTTTTAAAGGAAGGAGCTCATTAACATGACGGAAACCAAAGAGAGTATCTGGAAAAATCTAGAGGAAAACATCCGAGAACCCGGCTCGGATGAAATCTTGGTTATACTTGGCCGTCTCATCCTAAAGAGCAGGGTAGATGGCAACCACGATGCCTTGATATTCCAATGGGGCCTGAAAGAGAAGGCCCTCCGCAAAATCGGGCAACTTGTGTTCCACCGAGAAGTCTTTGATCACCTAATCCTGGAGAAGAGGCGGTCTGATGATCATAAGCAGTGGCTCGAAGAAAGAGCCGATCAGGCCGGCTTCTACGAATAGATAAATTTTGAACCTTCGGGCGCCAATGTTGGTGCCTTTTTGTTTTATTTATAAAACAAAAACGTCCTCTTAGACTATAAAAAATTCGGTCCGTTAAAAGGCGAGATGCGGTTTTTGGGGCAGTCTTACCCCACCACCAAGTTAATTAACTTGTCGGGGACAAAGATGACTCTGATAATTTTTTTGTCTTTTAGGTAGGGCGAGAGCTTCTCCGATTCTTGAGCAATTCTTTCCGCCTCGATCTGGGAGACCCCCGGAGCGACCGGAATGGAGTCTCGAACGCGACCGTTTACTTGAAGAATTAGCCGGATCGAATTAACTTTGGCAATATCCGGATCATAGTCGGGCCAGTTTTCCAAATGAATTGAATTTTTATGCCCCAGAACCGTCTGCCAAATTTCCTCCGTCAAGTGGGGTGCCAAAGGGGCAAGGAGTTTTAGATATTTTTCAAACTCGGACTGAGCCACGCCCTGTTCTTCAAAAACATTCAAGGCTTTCATTAACTCACTGACAACCGTGTTAAAAGCCAACTCGCCGATATCCTCGCCAACCGCTCGAATCGTCTGGTGCAAAGTTTGGAGTGAAACCGGGTTAGTTTGAGAAGAAAGAGTGTGGGCTAAGGTCCAAACCCGCTTGATAAATCGGCTGATACCATTGATACCGGTTTTGCTCCAAGGTCCGCCTTGCGCGTAGGGACCCATAAAGGCTAGAAACATTCGCACCGCATCCGCTCCATGCTCAATCACAACTTCGTCCGGATCAATAACGTTGCCCCGCGATTTAGACATCTTCTGATTGTCAGGGCCTAAAATAATCCCGTGATTGAGCCGCCGTGTAAAAGGCTCGCTGAAACTTAATAGTCCGGCGGTCTGAAGAGCCTTCGTAATAAAGCGCGAATAAAGAAGGTGCATCGTGTTGTGCTCAGCTCCGCCGATATAAAGATCAACCGGCAACCAGTTTTTGATCCGGTTTTCCTCAGCAAAACGTTGATCATTTTGGGGGTCAAGGTAGCGCAAAAAATACCAAGACGAATCAACGAAAGTGTCCATGGTATCCGTTTCTCGCTCCGCTGTTCCCCCGCATTTTGGACATTTAACCTTTAGCCAATCCCCCGCTCGAGCCAACGGTGGCTGACCGTCGTCTGACGGCTTAAAGTCTTCTAGATCGGGCAACTCCACGGGTAAATTCTCTTCGTCAATTGGTTGATAACCTTGGCCCGACGGATCAAGGCGAGCGCACGCTTCACACCTAACCATCGGGATCGGCACGCCCCAATAGCGTTGCCGGGAAATCGACCAGTCGCGTAGTCGATAGATCGTAGTAGCTCGACCTTGATTATTCTTCTCTAAAATTTTAATTATCTCCGAGATTGCTTCGCCCGCGCTCAGATCATTATACGGTCCCGAGTTTTCCAACTCACCCCCGCCCAAGTAGGGTAATTCGCCGGTCGGCGATTTAATAACCGATTTTATTTCCAATTTAAATTTAGTGGCGAATTCAAAATCTCGTTCATCATGGCCGGGAACGGCCATGATGGCTCCCGTACCGTAGCTCCCCAAAACATAATCAGCAATCCAGACCGGAATTTCCTTGTTACTTAAGGGATTGACGACCTTTAGCCCCTCTAATCTCACTCCAGTCTTCTCCACGCCCGCCTCGCTGATTCGATCTCGTTCTGTTTTGGCTAAAGTTTTATCAATATACTCTTGGACTTCAGCTTTGTTTTCTATTTTAGACTCCAGTTGCTTCAGTAAGCGATGCTCCGGCGCGACGACTAAATAAGTTGCCCCGAAAATAGTCTCGGGTCGAGTAGTAAAAACTTCAATTTCTTTATCAGTGTCTTTTACCTTAAATTTTATTTTAGCCCCTCGGCTTCGACCAATCCAATTCTCTTGAGCCGTTTTGGTTGGCTTCGGCCAATCCAAATATTCCAGCTCATCAATTAAATCATCGGCAAAATCCGTGATCTTAAACATCCACTGCTCGACCTCCTTTTGGACTACTTCCGTATTACAGCGGTCACAATGCCCTTGGATTACCTGCTCGTTCGCCAGAATGGTTTTACAAGACGGACACCAATTAGCCAAAGCCTTGGCCCGATAGACCAAGCCTTGTTTAAAAAGTTGGAGAAAAAGCCACTGCGTCCAATGGTAATATTTTGGATCGGTTGTATCGATAACTCGCGACCAATCAAAAGTCGCCCCCATCGTCTCGAGTTGCTTGGTCATGTATTCGACATTAGAGCGGGTCCAGGCCTTGGGTGACTTGCCATACTTGATCGCCGCATTTTCCGCCGGCAGACCAAAAGCATCAAAGCCAATCGGGTATAAAACGTTATAACGACCTTGCATCCTCAGCCACCGAACATAAATATCCGGGATACTAAAAGCATACCAATGACCAATATGGAGATTGCCCGAGGGATAGGGAAACTCGGTTAGAATATACTGATTCTTTTTAGCCTCAATTTGATCCGGCGTATTATAAATCCCCGCTTTCTTCCAAGCCTCCTGCCACTTTTTTTCAGTTTTACTGGGGTCGTATTTTTTCATCGTGATAATCCAAGATAGCTGACAAAATGATAATGCTCGCCCGCCGAAGGTTCGACGGAGGTGGGCCACTTTTTTTCCACCTTGTTTGGATTATATTTTTTCATCCTATTTTAGATTAAAGAGATTCAGCGTATTCTCTTTGGTTACTCTTTGAATTTCATCTAATCCCTCCCCCCTTATTTTAGCAATATATTCCGCTATATTCGTAATTCTGAAAGGCTCGTTCCGCTGACCCCGATAGGGGGCCGGGCTTAAAAAGGGTGCGTCCGTTTCCAAGAGTAGGCGCTCGAGCGGAATTGCCTCAATCAATTCCATATATTCTTCGGAGAAGGTTACGATTCCATTTAAGCCGATATGGAAACCGCGGTCGATAAACTCTCGGGCTAAGTCGGCCGAGCCCGTGAAAGAGTGGATCACCCCTCGACAGTCACCGTACTGATCTAAGATTTCGAGCAGATCCTCATAGGCCTTAACTTGTTTATCATCTCGACAATGGAGGATCAGCGGATAGTCGCGATGTTCAACTTCCCTTAGCCATTGCCTCAGAATTAGGCGCTGTTGGTCCTGAGCCTCAGCTTCTTTGATACGGTAGTAATCTAGGCCGATTTCTCCAATCGCCACAACTTTATTTGATTCGAATAAATCGGCAAAGCTGGCAAAGTCAAAATCAGAATCAATATCGGTTGGGTGTAAGCCGACCGAGGCCCAAACATTTTCTCGTTCCTCGGCCAGTTCAATCGCTTGGCGAGAAGTCTCAAAATCAGTCCCGACACAAACTAAACCAACGCCCGCTTCAAGGGCTCGATTCAGAACCTCGGCTCGATCTTCATCATACTGTGGGAACTGCGGATGACAGTGGGAATCTATTAGTTTCAAGTTAATCATTTTATTCCAAAGCCGGGAAGATCGCCTTTCCCTTCGAAACTTTGATCTCCGCGCCCTGATTAAAATTGAAAACTTTCTCTATTTTTTCTGTCGTCTCGGGAATAAACGGGGCTAAAAGATCATTGGTGGCTTTAATCAGCGCGACAATATCGTTTAAGGCTCGGGCAAACTTCTCCGATTCTTCTTTAAACTCCCAGGGCTTACGATCGCTAATCAAACTATTGGCCGAATCAATCAAGGTCCAAATTTGAGCTAAAGCCTCATGAAGCCGAAAATTTTTAATTGCTACCTCGACGGTTCGCGAGACTGACGCAATTTTTTCTTCAACCGCCGTTCCGGGAGAACTCAAGATAAATTGGCCCCCAAGGTCGTCCGTGATTAGAGTGCTAACCCGCTGGACTAAGTTGCCCAAGCCATGAGCCAAATCACTGGTATAGCGCTCTTTCAATCGAGTCAAAGAAAAGTCCCCGTCCTCATCGGAAGGAATCTCGCGCAATAAGAAATATCGAACCGGATCAACTCCAAACTGATCAACTAGTGCCTTGGGAGAAACAACATTGCCAAGACTCTTTGACATCTTCTGGCCCTCGCTCGTGATGAAACCGTGGATCAAAATCTGCTTTGAGGAAGGCAGGTCGGCGGACAGGAGCATGGCTTGCCAAATAGCCGCCTGCTGACGGAGATTGTCCTTGCCCGCAATCTGGAGGCCGGGCCAAAATTGTTTAAATCTATCCTCATTCTCCGGCCAGTCGAGAGTAGAGATATAGCTGACCAAGGCATCAAACCAGACGTACATGACATGCTCCGCATCATCCGGAACCGGTACCCCCCAAGGCATCTTGGCCCTTAGGCGAGAGATGCTGAAATCAGCCAGTCCCCCCGCGACAAATTTCTTGATTTCATTTAGTCGCTTGGTCGGCAAGATAAAATCAGGCTGTTTCTCATATAACTCCAGAAGCTTGCTCTGATATTTTGAGAATCGAAAAAAATAATTCTCCTCTTCGATAATCTCAATCGGCTGATTGGGGTGAATCGGGCAACAGCCATTTTCCAGATCGGAGTCGGTTTTTTCCAACTCACAGCCAACACAATATTTTATTTTGTAATTCTTTTTATAGATATCCCCCTTGGTCGCAACCCGGCGCCAGATTTCTTGAGCAGCCTTTATATGTTGGGGGGCGGTAGTCCGGATAAAGTGATCGTAACTAACATTGAGTGTTGTCTTCAGCTCATCAAATTTCACTGCGTATTCATCAACATAAGCTTGAGATTCTTGCCCGGCTTCTTGAGCTTTGCGATAAATCTTCAAACCGTGTTCGTCCGTGCCCGTATTGAAAAAAACTTCTTTGCCTTGAGATCGGGCAAATCGGGCCAAGACATCAGCCTGAACAATTTCCAAAGCAAAACCAATATGCGGTTCGGCATTTACATAGGGCAGTGTTGTCGTAATATAAAACCGCTCTTTACTCATAGTTGTAACTTTAATATAGCAAGGCAGACCTTATAAAAAAAGCCCGAAGAGGGCTTATTAAAAAAGAGCTAGCTGAGTCTTCGGCCACTCTAAATGGAATTTCATAATGTGCTCGACTCTAAACGAGTCGAGAAGAATGAGCCTAGAAGCATATTTTTCTGCGATTTCCTCGCAAAACTTCTCCTCCTTTTGTCTTCCCGAAATAGGCCTCCTTGAAAATCCGTGGCGGTCCTTCGGGCCCGGCTCTAAGACATCACAAACAAGATGAGCCATCTCATGGATAAGGGTTGCGTTAAAAGCATGGCTCCCCCCGTATCTTTTAGAAAGATCCGAGTTGGCTAAAACTAGCTTTTTGTTTATCTCTATCCAGTAGATATCGCCCTTGGAGCCAGCATAATAGCCGGCAAAATCAGCTATTTCTGAGAGACAAATTTCTATCTCCAGAGAGTTGATTTGGCTATCTGATAGCCCGAGTTCTTTTAATAACCCCCGAAAATTTTCAGTTAACTCTTCTCCCAAAATAATCGGGTTCAAATTTTCATTAAGCCAAATTTTAACGATCACTTTTCTGCCTCCAAGATAAAAATAGCAATTTAATGCGTATTCTATGATAGCCAGATTAAAAAATTCGTCAAGTTATTTATAAACCCCAACAACAAATTCGCCCCGAGTTTGATCGGGAGGCAACTTTTCTAAAATCTCCTGAGCCGAGCCTCGATAAATAGTCTCAAATTTTTTGGTTAGCTCGCGCCCAATCACAATTTCCTTATCTGATTCTTTTAAAGCTTCCAGGGCTTTAACGATCCGATGAGTTGATTCGAAGAAAATCACCGGATACTCAGCGTTCCGAATTTTCTCAAAAAAAGTTCGCCGGCCCTTTTTGTGGGGCGGAAAACCAAGAAATAAAAACTGGTCCGACTTCAAACCGGCAATGCTCAGAAAAGCCGTAAGGGCAGAAGCGCCCGGGATTGGGATGATACTGACTTCCGGCAGTTCAATCGTTACTCGCTGAACCAAGAAAGCCCCCGGATCATTGATCGCCGGGGTTCCAGCGTCGGAGACCAAAGCCAAATTCTTATTTTGTCTTAAAAGGTTAAAGATTTTCTGATATTTAATCTCATCACTATGTTCATGAAAGCTTTCTAGGGGGGACTCAATTTTATAGTGGTCCAGTAATTTTCGCGTCACGCGCGTATCTTCGGCCAAAATTAAATCAACCCCCTTCAGGGTCTCGACGGCTCGAACTGTAATATCATCTAAATTGCCAATTGGGGTGGCAACAATAAAAAAATTTCCAAACATAAACCGCTAACCGGATAAGTTCCGTGAATTTTTATAGTTTTGCTGACGAGAAAATTCGTCAAAAATCTCAATAATGATAGCCACCACCGGCACGGCGATAATTACCCCGATCAAACCGGCCAACTTGGCGCCAATCAAAAGCGAGACTATCACAATAACCGGATTTAGGCCAAGAGTTCGCCCCAAAACGACGGGAACCAAAACATGATTCTCAATTTGTTGAATTATAAGATAAAGGACGATAACGGAAAAACCCAAGCCGGAACTCTGGGCGAAACCGAGAATAACCGCCGGCACGGCGGCCAAAACCGGCCCGACATTTGGGACTAACTCCAAAACCATGGCCAAAATTGCCAAGACCAGAGCGAAAGGAATCCCCAAGAGCGAAAGTCCGACATAAACCGCCAAGCCCACAATCAACGCCAAGAGGAGTTGGCCCTGAACCCAACGACCCAGTTTCTTCTCAGACCGTCGCCAAACTCGTAAAAACGCCGGCTCATACTTATCGGGAATGACCGCGCGAATGAAGTTATCAACCCCATTTTTCATATAGGAGAGATAGAAAGAAATAACCACTATCGCCGCAAAAGAAATAACGCCCCCGAAGAGACCGACCACAAAACCGACAATTGACTGGGAGGTTGTCGCCAGATAGTTGGAGAAGGTGTCTAAGACATTAAGAATGTCATTGAAAAAATCGAAGTACCGAGTGCTCGAGGTAGATTGGGCCTGTTCCAATGAACTGGCCAAGCTACTGATAAAGTTCGGCAGGTCTTGAATCAATTGGTTGACCTCCACCGTGATGATCGGAATAACCAGCGACAAAAACAATCCTAACAATCCAAAGAAAACCAAATAGAGGGCGGTGATCGCGACAAGACGGGGAACCCCTTTGCTATTGACCCAGTCGACAAAAGGACTAATCGCCGCGACAACAATTACAGAAAAGAGGAGGATGATAAAAACATCAATCAGAACATAAGCAACGTAAAACAAAACGCCGACAATGATGACTTTAAAAATAGTCGCAGTCGGGATATCAAGACTCAGTCGATTGGGTTGACGTGAAGCCACACTAAAATTTTACCACGCTTGGAGAATTTCGTTAAGGCGAAGATCCCCCGCCTTAAACGGACCGATGAGGGCAAGATTAAGTTTTTCTGGCACAAAGATTTCTTGAGCCAACTTTTGAATGTCTCGCGCGGTGACCAAGTTAATTCGCCCTATCAGGGCCTCAGGCGTCTCAATTTTTTTCTGGAGAAGTTGCTGATCAGCAAAGTAACTCGCGACACTTTGCGAACCCTCTAATCCGATTGCCTGGCGACCACGGATGGAACTCTTGGCCTTTTGAAGCTCCGCCTCACCTACCGGCTGTTCTTTCAGTCTCTTAAACTCATTTAAGATCACCTCAATAGCTTCGTGAAAGCGCTCGTTGTTTACCCCGGCCGAAGCCATAATTGAACCCGTATCGGCATGATTGGATTCCTCCGCTCGAACATAGTAGGCCAAACCGCGCTTTTCTCGAACTTCACTCCAAAGCCTCGAACTCATTCCCCCGCCTAAGATGTTAACCAAAACACTGGCGATATGATCCCGATCATCGAACCAGCCAAAACTCTTAAAACCTAAGATAAAATGGGTTTGATCGGTTTTTCGATAGTCTGATTCTATCATCGGCCGAGCTTGATTTTCCACTACCTTAGCCGGCTCGAGCGCCTGGCCATGGCGAACCCCGCTGAAGACTCCCCTCAATTTGGCTTGAACCGAGGCGGAGTCAATATTCCCCGCCACAACGACGATAGTGTTTTCGGCCACGTAGTGCGAATTAAAATAATCCCGAAATTGAGTCTGCTTCATGCCCAAAACGGTCTCTTTAGTCCCAATGATATCTCGGCCAAGGGGCTGGTCGCCATACAAAAGACTTTGAAAAAGATCGTGGACATATTGCTGGGGGACATCGCGAATCATATTCATCTCTTCGACAATAACGTGCCGTTCTTTTTGGACTTCTTCCTCTAAAATAACCGAGTTTAAAAAAATATCACTGATCACGTCGAGGCTCAAATCAAAATCTTCGACACTCGACTTTATGTAATAGCCCGTGTAGTCGTGACTAGTAAAGGCGTTATAGCTAGCCCCGATGCCATCCAATTCCTTGGTAATATCCATCGTGCCCGGACGCTTCTTTGTCCCCTTAAACATCATGTGCTCTAAAAAGTGAGAGATGCCGGCGACCTCTTTCGCTTCATGTCGCGAACCGGTGCCGACCAAAACCAAGATAGTCGCTGTATTAGTGCTGGTCATCGGAACGGTAATCAACTGGAGGCCACTTTCCAATTTTTCTAATTCATAATCGAGGCTTCTTTTTTCCATAATCCTAAGTATGCCAAAGCAACGGTATTTATTCAAACAAAAATCCCGACCCTGTTGGCTTAACGCCGTTAGCGATCGGGACAGTATAAAGAGCAGTACTTCGCTACGGGATCGGTACCCGAGCCGGGCTCCGCAAAGTGAACCTTAACGGTTTGAGCTCCGCGCCCCGATAGACATTCGGAGAATAGCCCACGGGGTACCCGGATGACCGGACTAGATCCCCGAGAATCTCTTTGGCAATTCTCTTGCCGGTCGACTCCCCCTTCAAGGTGACAATTTCCGTTACGAAGGGGTAGTGGTCGAAACTGTAAGAGCCCTGAAGTTTTATCCCGATGGATAGAACTTGAAGCTCTAGCTTTTTCTTTTTAGGAGCCACCCGAACACGGAACTCCACCAGCTCTTGGGGAATATACCCGCTCCCGGTATCGAAAGCACCGAGAGAGACGGCCTTAATCACCTCGCCGAGCTGGAGATGCTCAGCGGGCACACTGGTTTTGGCCTGAATCATAAAAGCTGTCCCGGCCGGTACTTCAACCCAAGTCGGCTGGGGGTAAGAATTGCGCTGGGAGGGCGCCACCGTTGCGGTCGGCTGACTTTCCGCCGCCGCTTCCCGGGCCATTCTGACTTCTCTGGCCTTGGCCTCCACCTGTCTTAGGTGTTCTAGGCCTTGAAGCCTCTCCTGGGCCTCTTGGGTTTTTTTTAACGCCTCGGCCTCGACTTCGACATGTTTTTGGTGCTCAACCTCTCGAAGCCTCTGGGCTTCTTGAGCGAGCGCCTCGGCCTTGGCTACTTCGGACGCTTGGATTTTTTTATACCAAGCTTCCAGTCGGGATAGAGCCTCGTGGTCAAGCCACTTCAAGGCCACCCCGTGACGCGGACAAACCCCCATCTTGTCCCAAAGTTCAAAGATAACTTCGTTACCATTTTTGAACTCGTGGAAAGTATAGAGGGGCTGGCCGGTCTTGCTATCAAAGAGATCCATCCCCATTTGATAATGGACCTCGCCGGCCGGCCAATCTAAAACATTAGCGATCAGATGACCGGCCTTGCCCGGCAACTTCCCCGCCGCCAAAACCACTTCGGCCGGCAGAAAGGTAGCCAAAAGGAACGAGGCCGACAAGAGAAAGAAAATTATCCCCAAGCGTTGGGCGACAAAGCGCTTGGTCACGCCAACCCCACAGAAAAGAGTCACACTGGCTAAAAGACCACAAAAGGCCAAAAGCGAGAGCATGCCCTGTTCGGGGACCGGAACGACATAGAGATACAAAGATACGAAGAACCCCAGCATCAGTTCAAAGCTGATGATTCTAACCAACCAGCGAATCGGCTCAACCGCCTCATGGAGGTATCGCATGATTAGCAAAATCGGCGAGAAGATCACCGTCAAAACAATGACGACGGCAAAGCCCAAAAGTGCAAAGGTCCCCGCCTGACTAGGCCAATTGATAGCCAAGACAGCGGCTAGAAGTACCAGCAAGAGACCGCCCGACCCCAAAGCGAGTGTGGCCCAAAGGTAACGTTTGACTTTGTCAAAGGCCACTGTCTGGGCGTGAACCAATATCTCCCAAAACAACTCCAAGTATTCGATCAGCATTATCTTCTCCTTCCTTTGATTTCTTCTGTGCGCCTACGAAGGCGATCTCTCAACTCCTGAAGCTTTTCCCTATGCGGGCCATTCGATAGACCCTCGGAAGAGGCAACCCCTTCTCTCGAAACCCCTGAAACGGCACCAAAGATCATCTTCGCCGCCTCTTGGGGCGAAGCCTTGCCCAGTCGCTGAGCAAAATCTTCCTGCTCGGGCGTCTGAGCCGTGACCTCCAATTCAACCGCCAGATCCTTGACCCAGCGTTCCCCGTTGAGAAATCGCTTGGCCAATTCCGGCCCGGCATCTTTGGCTAAATCGAGAAAAATTTTCCCAAGGATTGAATCGGGGGAAATCTTTTTATCGACAAGCGCAACAAGCAGAGCCATAAAAACCACGGTCGTTTTCGCGTGAGGCTTGAGATGTTGGTGTATCTCTCGCCCGGCCGGCGTTCGAAAAAAACTGTCATAGACCCACTCCATCGGAATTTTGGCTAAACTAGAGCCAAAAGTGGGGGCATCAATATGTGATCTCAACCCCGCAAAGAAACTTTTGATGGACATCTCGCTTCTCCCCGTTTGTTTAGTTATTAAAGATCTCCTTCACTCTCAAAATGCCATAAAAACATAATTTTGTCATGTTTATAAATAAAAACCCCGCCCTGAGCTTGTCGAAGGGCGGGGTTGGAAAAAAGAACGTGATCGCCTAACTCTTGGCCGGCAATCGTTTCACCGGCAAGGTTGTCGGCCAGCGGTTTTCGGACCGAAGAGGCCAGAAAGCTGCCTTAGCTGGTTTCTGGGTCGGCGACTCGGTGGGATCTCCTCCAGCCGCCTCCACCTTCTGGAAGACGAGAAAAAAGAAAAAGCCGACGAGAATAAGAAAAAGGCCGATTGACGCAATTTGTTTTCGGATTTTCAACCGGATCTCCTCGGCAAAGCCGAGAAGAGTCATCGAACCCAGAAGCGCCAGGCCTGCTCCTAAGATACCTAAACCCGCAGTGGAAACTGTCATTTGAAACCCCCTCTCCAGTTATTGTAAATGTTCCCTCAAATAACCCGAGACTGCCTCAATGGCGACCCGATCTTGAGCCATCGAATCACGATCCCGGATCGTCACCATCTTATCTTGCAATGAATCAAAATCGAATGTCAAGCAATAGGGTGTCCCGATCTCATCTTGACGCCGATAGCGTTTTCCAATTGATTGGGTTTCATCATAAACTACCATGAACTCTTTTCGGAGTTTTTGAGCCAATTCTTTAGCCGGCTGGGTTAATTCTGCCTTTTTGGAGAGTGGCAAGATAGCGACTTTGTAAGGGGCTAAGCTCTTAGGAAGTTTTAGTACCACCTCGGTTTCATGCGTTGTCACGTCTTTGCCCGAACGAGCCTCGACCTCAGTGTAAGCATTAACTAAAACCGCCAGAAATATTCTATCTAGACCAAAAGTCGGCTCTACCACGAAAGGGATATACTCCTCTCCGGTCTCGGGGTCTTTATATCGAAGATCCTCTCCGGAGGCCTCGATATGATTTTTCAAATCAAAATCGGTCCGATTGGCAATCCCCGTAATTTCATCCCAGCCAAAGGGAAAATTGAAATAAGTATCAATGGTTCGTTTTGAGTAGTGGGCAAGTTCTTCCTTGGAAAGATCAACCGGTTTTAAATTTGTTTCTTTAAGGCCTAGATCTTCGACTAAAAATTTCATCTGCTCTTTGGCCAATTCTTCAAAAATTTCTTCGTCGGTCCCGGGTTTCACAAAATATTCAAATTCAGCAATGGTAAATTCTCGCATCCGGAAAATAAAGTTTCCCGTAGTTATCTCGTTTCGAAAGACCTTGCCGATCTGGGCAATCCCAAATGGGATCTTAGTTCGAGTAGTATCTAGATACGATCGGAAATCCGTAAACATTGTCTGGGCAGTTTCTCCGCGAAGATAGACAGTGGCTTTTTCATCTTCAACTGGCCCAATATGGGTTTTAAAAAGTTGGTTAAAATTCTTTGGCTCAGTCCAGGTAACCGCCTCTTTGTGGCTTTTCTCGTGCTCCTTAACTTCTTCCTCTTTGTCTTGTCGGAATCGGCTGTGACAAATTTTGCACTCAATTAACGGGTCGGCAAAGTGTTTCGTGTGACCCGAGGCCTCCCAAACTTTCGGATTCATAATTATCGGACCTCGCACGCCGTAGATATCATCGCGCCTTTGAACAAAACGTTTCCACCAGGCCTTAGCGATATTGTGAAACAACTCCGCGCCCAGATGGCCATAATCATAGCTATTGGCCAAACCGCCATAGATCTCGCTTCCGGGTAAAACAAACCCCCGGCGCTTAGCCAACGAAACGATTTTATCTAAAGTTGTTTCATTTTTATCGGTCATCACGGTTGAACTTGCCCCGTTACACCATCAACCAAGGTCGAGGTGTTAATTCCTCCGACATTAAGGGAAATCGTCTCGCCTGTAAAGCTATCCGCCCCGCCCAGTTGCGCTCCGCCGATTAAATCGGGGGATTGGCCAATTTGATTCTGAGCGGGTGTAATTGAAATCTTGAAGTAACCCGCTAGTTTAGGAAAAGTTGTTCCGGTCCGAGCGGGAATATTATTTAGATCCCAGCTAACCTGACGATTATTTTTATTAAAACTCAAAGCTGTGGTTGTGCCCTGAATCTTGGTCTCGCTTTCCCACTCAACGCCCGGGGGCAAAATAGCGCTGACTCGGGCTTGCGTCACATCCGCCCCCGGATTGGTTATTTCCCAGTTGATTACATAGGTAGTCTTCTCACCCACTCGAGGCGGGATCGGCCCTTGGCCCCCCAAAGTTTGGCTGACATAGCCCTGCTGAACAAAAGTGGGCTGACTCTTTAGTTTTGTGACAACCGAGTCTGTCGTACTAATTTGAGCCGGATTGGCCCCACCCGAGGACTCATTCGCTTGAGCGGTTATCGTCGCTTTGACCGAAAAGGCGCTGGAACCGAGACCACCGGTCGGGAACTGACGCTTAAGGGGAATCCGAAAAGTAACCGTTCCCCCCTCCCCCGAACGCAAAGTGCCAAGCTTGGGAACGGAAGAAGCATTCCAAACAATTGTCTGGTCACTACTGCTCAAAAAGCCGTCTGTTGTTAAGCCGGCCAAATCGTACATTAGCCCCTCAAGTTTGGCGCTAATACTTACGCCAAAGAGGGTTTCGCCCGAGTCGTTGGCGTAATTGATCGAATAATCCAGAACGTCACCGGGCTGAGCGTTATTGCCGACAAAGCCCGATACCCCGGTTCGAACACTCAAGGCGGGGTTACCGATAATCGTGGTTGTCTCGGCCTTTGTGTAAGTGATAAAAGCATTTTGAAATTCCCGCTGAAGCTCAACGGAGACAATTTTAGCCTCCCGTTCTTCCCCGTGAAGTTGGCCCGAAATCTGGATTCGATCCTTCCGACCCTCAGCAAGACTAGTGATCTTCCAAACCGAGTTGCCCTCATCGGGTTGAGGAGAGAACGAGGTTGGGTTAAAGCCGTCTGGATAGGTCACCTTAAATCGAGCATCGACGATATCGTCCCCGGAAATATTTTGGTAATCGAGAATGTAAGTAATAGTCTCCCCCGAAACGGCCGAGGGGGGCGAGACTAAAGAGAGTTGGACCGGTACCTTGGTTATTGAGATTGGCACCTCAATCTCTCGCTCAAAATCAGAGCTAACCCCTTGCGGTCGAAAAGAAAAAACCGCTCGAATTGTTTTTATATCACCTCGATCGCCCACTAGAAAGAATGGGAACTCTTCTTCTTGCTCCTGCCCGGGCACTAGATTCTCAATTATCAACTCCTTCTTTCTCGGGGTTTGGGTCTGACCCTCAACCAGAACAATGGCGTCTTGAGGGTAGAATAAATTTATGTTCAAGTTCTTGATAACCGCCTCGGTATTATTCTTATAGGTCAACCGATAAGTCAGCTCCTCTCCGGCCGAGGCCTCTTCGGGGCCGTCCAAATTTATTTCTAAGCCAAGCGGGTTAAACGGCGTCCGTTGCAGAAAAAAGATGACCGCAAACGAGAGCAATAAAACGCTCAAAACAATCAGCCACCTTATAATTTTATCTAAACTAAACTTGGGCAATTTATCATTTTCCCCGGATTGGTATCGATTTATGACTGGTGGAGCGACTTCCCTAAAAGGCGAGACTGATTGAGGCTTTTTCTCTCCATCTGAAATCGGCGTACTTTCAAAATCCATTTTCCTATTTTAACACGTCCCGGATAAGCTGTAACGAGCTAAACTGGCGATGGCTAATTTGATCTAAGGTTTTCATTAAGGCGCTGGCGTCTCTGACTTTGGGGGCATAGCCCAAGGTTGCCAGAAGCTTATCTTGAAAGTTGTCTAAAATTGCCAGCGCCCCGGACCGGTCGATTGAGGGCGCTCGAGAATCAAGATAGTCAAAGGCCGTCTTGAAAAAATTCCAGAGCGCCTCGTCCGGATCATAATCATAAATAATCTTATCGATGGTTTCGGCCAAAAAAAGGCCCAGGGCGATGGCCGGGAGTGACTTCTTTAAATTTGAGTAGGTCTGGCGGCTCTGCGCGCTAACGACAATCGGATAATGATTTCGCCCGTTAATCAGGGAAAAATCAACTACGTTAAAAAGATCGAGGTGACTGGCCTGTTTTGAAATCGGCTTGGAGAGGCTCTTCGCCTTGGCCGTAATCTTACCAAAATCTTGGGTATAGAAAATGACCAGTTGGTCATATTCGCCCACCTCAATTCGTTTGGCAACAATTCCTTGAGTCCGCATCTTACTTTTTTACTAAACCAAGTTTGATAATTTTGCCTGAGTCAACTTCAAATTCTTCCTCAACATCAAATTGCTCCGAGCCGGCTTGGGTTAACGCCGACAAAAGGGTGTGTTCTTTTATCAACGGGTGGAATTCCGATAAAGTTTGGGTAATCTCGACGTCCGCGCTTTCCCAAAAAACTTGGACGCGTTGATCCAGCTCATAGCCGGCCTGACGGCGCAGAGTCTGAATTTTTCGGATTATCTCTCGAGCGTAGCCCTCCCGGGCTAAAGCCGGGGTAATTTTCAAATCCAGTTGAATCAGCTCAGCTTGGCCCGCCTCAATTTTAATCCCTTTGATATTCAGTTCATCCTTCAAGGATTCCTGCAGTTCGGCCGATAGGGTTGATTTGATTTGAGCTTGAGCCAAGGGTTGGCGAACTTTTATCCCTTCTTTTTTCCTAAGTGCCAACCCTTGGGCGACAATCTCCCTAACTTTGGCCATCTCCCCCTCTATCTCCTTATCAATTTTCTTGCGGTCAACTTCCGGCCATGATTCTAAATGGATACTTTCCGGCATCTCTGCGGTTCGAAGTTTTCGATAACCCGCCTCGGCAATAAAGGGCGTAAAAGGCGCCATCATTTTAAAAGTCTGTAGAAGTACAAAATTTAAGATACTCAAGACGGATTTAAGTTCCGTCTCGCTTTGCGGCCGCTGAAAGCGTTCGCGGGAACGTCGAATCCACCAGTTAGAAAGGTTGGTGACAGTAAAATCCTCCAATAATCGACTGGCTTTCAAAAAGTCAAAGGCCTCCAATCCCGAAGTTATACCCGCAAGGGTCGAGTTGAGGGTTGAAAAAAGCCATCGATCCAATTCGGTTTGAGGCCCGGGCTCCAAGTCCAAGACTAGGCCGTCTCTCTTATATAGCTCCAAAAATCGAATTGAGCTCCAAAAAGTCATTAAGAAGCCTCGGAGCCGAGCCTGCACATCGGTCAAGGAAAATAGTTTTGGTTCGGACGGATTATTAACCGTATAAAAATACCAGCGGATAGCATCCACGCCCACAGCCTCAATCACAGTCCAAGGGTCGATGACGTTCCCGACACTCTTTGACATTTTCTTTCCCTTTTCATCTAAAACCAAATTATAGGAGTAGACATTCTTGTAGGGTACCCCCCGTCCCAAGGCTGTAGCCACCGCCAAAAGGGTATAGAACCAACCTCGAGTCTGATCAATCCCCTCGACAATATAATCCGCCGGAAATTGTTCTCCCCCATCAACCATTTCTTTGTTCTCAAAAGGATAGTGGTGCTGGGCATAAGGCATGGCTCCCGAATCAAACCAAACGTCAACGACTTCTGAAACTCGGCCCATGGCCCGACCACAATTACACTGAACTGAAATCTCGTCGACAAAGGGGCGATGCGGGTCGGGTAAAAATTTATCTAAGTCAGTTTTCCCCAAACTATTTTCTAGAAGCTCTGCGTAGCTCCCCATAACTTTATATTTATCACATTCAGAGCACTCCCAAATTGGCAACGGCGTGCCCCAGTATCGTTCTCGAGAAAACGCCCAATCTTTGGCCTCTTTGATAAACTCCCCAAACCGACCTAGCCTTAGATGCTCCGGAATCCAATTTACCTTTTCATTATTGGCCTGAAGCTCTTTTCTCAGCCTTGACATTGCCACGAACCATGAGGTCTTGGCATAGTAGAGCAGGGGGGTCTTGCACCGCCAACAGAATGGATATTCATGCTCGTGTTGCTCGACTTGGAAAAGAGCACCCTTGTCCTTCAAATGGGTAATAATCTTTTTCTCGGTTTCAGGGTCTTTTACCCCTTGCCCCGCCAACTCCGAAACATCCGCCGTAAACTTCCCTTGCGGGTCAACGGTATGAAACATTGGCAAACCAAGTTTTTCCCCTAGCTCATAATCGTCCTCACCATACATCACCGCCGTATGAACCACCCCGGTGCCCTCGTTGGTCGTTACAAAATCAGCCAAATAGATTTTGTAAGATTTATCTGACTTTAAGGCCGCAACCTCGAAAAGGGGCTGATACTCTAAACCCACCAGATCTTGGCCTTTTAATTCATCAACAATTTGTCCCTCCGGAATTAAATTTTTTAAATCTCCGGACAGAATAAAGGTCTCTTCCCCGCTGGCTATCGTCACGTAATCAATCTCCGCCCCAACCGCTAAAGCAACATTCCCCGGAAGCGTCCACGGGGTCGTCGTCCAAGCCAAAACGAAAGTGTCTTCCCTGACCTCCCAGTTACCGATTCTTTGGCCCGATTTTAATTTAAATTTTACAAAAACCGAGGTGTCCTCGACCACCTTGTAGCCTTGGGCGACCTCATGGCTGGAGAGAGCCGTCCCGCAACGATAGCACCACGGTAAAACTTTATGCCCTTTATAAAGCAACCCCGCTTTGTCAAACTGACTGATAATCCACCAGAGTGATTCAATATAATTTCGGTCATAGGTGATATAGGGTTCATCCATGTCCAACCAAAATCCGATTCTTCGAGTAAATTCCTCCCACTCGGTCTTATATTTCCAAACACTTTCCTTGGCCTTTTGGTTGAACTGAGCAATCCCATAGGCTTCAATTTGCTCCTTATTCGTAAACCCAAGCTCTTTCTCAACTTCAATTTCTACCGGCAGGCCATGGGTATCCCAGCCACCCTTTCGAGGCACATGATAACCTTGCATGGTTTTGAATCTGGGAATAATGTCCTTAAAAGTTCGGCCCAGAAAATGGTGGATGGCCGGCCGGCCATTGGCGGTAGGCGGGCCATCATAAAAAACAAAGTCACCCTTGGGGCTTTTTTTCTCCAAGGTTTTTTTAAAAATTTGGTTAGCTTCCCAGAATTCTAAAATTTCTTCTTCAATTTTCTTGAAATCATACATATAAACCCCTAAGATAGCTTCATGCGTTTAACTTTTGTTGCCATTATCGGACTTGCCCTTATTTTCAGTCTCAACGTCATCCTCGGCTGGACTTTCGGTTGGTATCTTCGATTCGATTGGTTTGATACCCTCCTTCACTATTTAGGCGGCCTCTTCATCGCCCTGCTCCTTTTATCCTATTACGATAGCGAGTTTGCTAAAAATTCTCAACCGTTTCAATTCTTTGCTCTTTTGGGGATGACCATGGGCATCGGGGTTCTTTGGGAGTTTGGCGAGTTCATCGCCAGCCAAACCCTTGCTCAACCATTCCAAAATTTTTTCCAGATTAAGGCTCAATTTATTGGAAACTTGGCCGACACCATTGAAGATCTCCTGATGGATACCCTTGGGGGATTAACCGTCGCGGGACTACATCTGCTCCGGCGTCGAAACCCCCAGAAGCGTTAGGGCTTTTTTCAAAACTTCGGCGCTAGCCCAAAGGACCGCCATGTTGCCGGGACCATCAGTCTCAAAAACAACTTCCTCTCGACCGGTTAAAATTCGATGATTGTCATAGAAGTGGTGCACTTTCCCCGCCAATTCGGAAATATAAGTTGTCAGCCGATGAACCTGCAAATCCTTGGCGATAGCCTCGATGACCTCGGGAAATCGATAAATCTCCACAACCAATTCTTGACCGGGCTGATCTAGCTCTCCGAGAACCTGATCCCGCCAAGAGAGTCCGCCCGCGACAATCTTTTTCTCAATACTTCGGACCCGCGCCTGAGCATATTGGGCATAATAAACCGGATTTTTGTTTGACAGCTCCTTAGCCAAATCCAGATCAAACTCGGTTTGCGTGTCCAATGATTGCATTAAAAAGAAAAAACGCACAACATCAACCGGCACTTCCTGAAGAAGATCCGCTAAAAAAATAACCTCCCCTTTTCGCTTAGACATCCGCACCAAGGTCTCGCCCTTCTTCAAAAGAACCATCTGATGTAAAATAATTTTAAATTTCTCCCGACCAAGACCAAGAGCTTCAACCCCCGCATAGACCCGCGGCACATCGCCGTGATGATCGGCCCCAAAAAGATAAATATTTAAATCAAACCCGCGTTCCGCCTTGCTTTTGGCGTAAGCAAAATCAGAAGCGATATAAGTGGTCATTTGAGTCTCACCTGAACGCCGGACGACAATATCTTGTTCTAACCCAAATTTTGTTCCGGTAAACCAAACCGCCCCCCCCTCTTCATACGTATGACCCGCCGCCGTCAGTTCCTTTAAAACTGCCGTCACTTTGCCCGAGTCTTGAAGCTCTTTCCTTTCTGAAAACCAATTGTCAAATTTGATTCCAAACTTTTCCGTCGTCTCTTTAATTTGGTTAATGATTTTCTCTATCGCAAAATCTTGGGCCACCTTAGCTAGGTCCTCAAAATCCTCGACTGAGCCTGAAAAAATTCCGGACTCTTGGAGGTCTTTAGCAATTTGGACAACATAGTCACCCTGGTAAAAATCATCTGGAAAATCAACTTTTAATCCGGCCGACTCCTGATAGCGACGCGCTACCGATCGGCCTAAAATATCCACCTGCCGACCGGCATCATTAATAAAATATTCCCGAGTAACTTTAAAGCCGGAAAAATCCAAGATTCGAGCAAGGGCATCGCCATAGGCCGCGGCTCGACCCGCGACAACCACCAAGGGCCCGGTCGGGTTGGCGGAGATGAATTCCAAATTAACTTTCTTCCCTCCACCAAAATTATTTTGACCAAAATTAGCCAAGTCTCCAAGAACCAAATCCTTCAGCCCTTGGTTTAAAGCCGACTGGGCAAGCTTCATGTTAATAAACCCGGGGCCGGCCACGGAAAGTTCCCCAAAAAAATTCTGTGAGACTGGATCCGCCCGCAAAGCGGTAATAATTTCCTGAGCGATCTCATTCGGCGCGCCCCCCCCTTGTTTCGCCCGCAGAAAAGCCACATTGGTTGCGTAATGGCCGAACTCGGGTCGAGGATAGGTTACCTCGAAATCAACCCCTTGGCTTAAGGGCTTTAAAAAGGTCTGAATTTTTTCTCGAAAAGAAAACATCGCTCTCCAGTATACTATTCTAGGCACATTTTTCTATATGCGATATACTTAGGCAAAGATTATGGACAGCCAAGAACAATCGACTATCCGCGTCGTCAAAAAATATTCCCCGGCCGTGGTCAGCGTTATTGCCTCTAAATTCGCCTCTCAAATAAAAAAAGACAATCCCTTCGAGCCAACACTCCAAGGAGTTGTCCCGCCCGACTTTGGGGGGCCAACCTTAGATGTCGGCAAAAATCAAAGGGTCACGGTCGGGGGCGGTTCGGGTTTTTTGGTTCGAAAAGACGGCCTAATTTTGACCAATAAACATGTTGTTTTTGACGCTCAGGCTGATTTTATCGTCTCTCTCAGCGACGACAAAAAATATCCCGCTCAAGTTTTGACCCGCGACCCGGTCAATGATATTGCCATCTTGAAGATCAAGGCGACGAACCTGCCAACAATCCCATTAGGCACGACCGCCCAAGTCCAGCCCGGTCAAACTGTCATTGCCATTGGCAATGCCTTGGGACTTTTTTCTAATACGGTCTCCAAGGGGGTTGTCTCCGGCCTGTCCCGTCAAATCTCCGCCGCTCTTGGCGAGGGGCCCCAACAGGAGATGGAGCGCCTCCGAGGGGTAATCCAAACCGATGTGGCCATTAATCAGGGCAACTCGGGGGGACCACTTCTGAACTTGGCGGGCGAAGTTATCGGCATCAACACCGCCGTGATTTTTGGCGCTCAGAACATTGGCTTTGCTATCCCGATTGAACGCGCTCATAAAGACTTAACAGATTTAGAAAAGTTCGGCCGGATCATCCAACCCTACATCGGTATCCGTTACGTCATGCTCAGCCCCGAAATAAAAGAACGATACAGCCTAGCTAGCGACAAGGGGGCACTGGTAATTCAAGACCATATTCCCGGAAGCCACGCCGTTGCCCCCCATTCTCCCGCTGATCGCGCCGGTATTAAACAACACGATATAATTTTAGCTATTAATGACGAAACGCTCGACGAAAAATCTGATTTCTCAGAGGTGATTCAAAAACATGACGTTGGCGACTTGATCAGCCTAACCACTCTCCGAAGCGGTAAAAAACAGAAGATTAACGTTCGCCTAACCGAACGAAAGTAGATGCCCAGTTACGCCAAAAATCCTCAGGCCTTACGCGATTTTGAAATTTTAGAGCGCTTTGAGGCGGGGGTTATGCTTCTAGGCCATGAGGTCAAATCGATCAAGACGGGGAAGGGTTCCATCCGTGGAACCTTTATTAAGGCTGTCGACAATGAACTCTGGTTAATTGGGGCGACCATCCCCCCCTATCAACCCCAGAATATAACCAACGCTTACGATGCCCAGCGTTCTCGAAAACTCCTTCTGCGGGCCCAAGAGTTAAACCGCCTCGTCGGTCGCGCGCAGGAAGCGGGCATGAGTATTGTCCCACTGTCTCTCTACAGCAAGCGGGGCCTCATAAAACTAGAAATCGGCTTAGGTCGAGGCAAGAAAAAGCACGACAAGCGTGAAGCCATTAAAAAACGGGAAGCGGAAAGAACGATTCGTCAAACTGTCGAAATCGATTGATTTTAATAAGAAATATGCTATAATGCATGTTATCGGGGATGTCCCGGATTCGATAATAGCAAATTAACAGATGGGCACGCAGTGAGAGAGTCCCTCACTTTAAACAAGATTCAAAATTTTAGTTGCAAACAGTAACTACAACCAAGGGTTAGCTTACGCTTAACTCTTCGCTCTCTAGCCGATACTCACTACGCTAACAGAGCGCCAATCAGCGAGTTATATCTCCGATTTGTTTCCAATGCTTTCCAAATCTGAGCTGAAAAACAAAAAGTAGCGTCGCAGTGATGGTGTCGTATCCCTAGCTGTGTCGAAATCAGATATGACTAAGCGTGTAGATCATCGTTGATAGCCCTATTACACGTGGGTTCGACTCCCACCATCTCCACCAAAATCAAAGGCCCCCGCGCGGGGGCCTTTGATTTTGGGCAACGGGATAAAAATTTATTTACTTCGAACTCTTCGCTTAGGTTTCTATAAATCCCTAGCGGTTAAATCCCACCGGAGGTTTTTATTTGCAACAAAAAACCGAGGATGAACCCTCGGTAAAGAACCAAGACTGTTCGGATTCAGTTCTTCGAAATTGGTGGCTCGGCCGTTCTTAAAATGACCACCAATAAATCGAGTCGGGCCGCCACTTGAGACAGCTCGTCTCGCTGACCTAATGAGATAAAGCTAGTCGGGCTGATACTGGCTTGATCCAGTGTTCCAACCCACTTCTCAAGCTCCGCAATCAGGATCGGCCAAAACTCCGGATTGCTTTTAAGACACTTCCGCTCCTCGATTCTCTTGGCTTCCTGACTCGGCTTGAGTCGCGGAAGTTTGAAGAATCTTTCCTTGATCTTTTCGGCATAGTGCCGAATAACCATCTCCTTTTCGATCCGAGTTTTTTTCTCGAATCGATAACAAACAAAACGGTCATAGGCACTGTCGCCTGACTCAATTTGAGCCACCAGGGGACAGGCCCAAAAAAAGAAGAACATCGCTCCAGCAAGAAAAACATTTTTGATTTTCAAAGAGCACCTCCTGTCTACTGGCTATAGAATACTGAATAATTTGAGACTAGTCAACTTAATCTGCCTCGGCTCAGTTTGATAAAATGTTTATATGAAAAAGAAAATTATCCTTAGCTTTCTTACGCTCCTCGCTCTGCCTCTCATTAGCCAGGCCAAAGTTTTTGAGACTCCCCTCCTAAAATCGGCCTTCGGTCAAAATTTGTTCTGTCGAGTCATGACCAACCAGCATCTTTTAAACTTGCCAGCTCGTTGCCTTTCGGTTGAGCCCGAGCCGAACCCGGAACCAGATGGCAAACTTTTAATTACCGAGGTTTACTATGATGTTGACTCGACCCATGGCACTGAGGCCGACAATGAGTGGGTCGAACTCTACAACGGCACCGATCAAATTATCAATCTAAAAGACTGGCAGATCGCCGACTCGAGCCTAACCGATACCCTCCCCGAATTGCTCCTCGCTTCCGGGCAATATGCCCTCATCACCAAGAGTGGCTCAACGGCTGGCTTTTGGGGTTGGCCCGGCGAGACTTTATTGATTATTTTAAACAACCCGATCGGCAACGGTCTCAGCAATTCTGGCGATGCCCTCTATTTAAAAAATCCGATTGGAGAAGTTGTCGATTCACTCAGTTGGGGCGCAAACTCGGCCGTCTTTGACCCCAGCCTGCCGGGGGTAATTGAGGGTCACTCATTGGGTCGAATTGACCCTAAAATCGATACCGACACGATCGCTGACTGGCAAGACCAGACGCTTCCTGATCCCGGGTTTTAGGTTAGACAACTGACTTAGGCTAGTTTCTCGTCTTTGTCTTTCAACCACTTGGCAATATCTTCAACGGACATGTCTTTCATGATCTCAAGATGCTCGCTCATGGCGTGATACCACATCTGAGCTTCAACCATATAACGATCCTCGCCGGAAGTCTTGTGCCCGCACATACAAGTTAATTCCTTCATACTTAAAACCAATCATGATTATTTTGTTCAAACAATTGGTGATTATTGGGAATATTCTAGCCCCTTAGTAAGACGGGGTCAAACCTTCATAAGTTGGGGTTGAATTTAATATTTAAAAAATTAAGATTAGATAGTTCAAAGAAAGGAGACCGGCCATGGAGTTGCAAGCGATTCACTCGCCTCCCGATCTGCCCGAAAGGATTCTCGGCTTCCGGGCTCGACTGGAAGCCAATCCTTGTCAATGTCGATTTTGCCGGGGCATCCTCGACTTCGTGTTGGATTTCGAAGAAGTCGAACCCGGCCAAAGCCAGAAAATTTTGTGCGTCTGGCTCGACAATCTTCTCCGTTGGGTTCTGAACGCCCAGCGACCAGAACATGAGAAGATTCGGGTTACCCTTCTGAACCTTCTGGAGACCATCCCTCGCGGTCTCCACCGGAGACGACCTTGGCCCCCTTATCGACAAGACTAACCCCGGGGAGACGACGAGAAGTCGTCTCCCCGGGCCCGCCTGATGCTAACTCTTAAGGACAAATTAGTTGAAACTGTGCTTAACTCTGCTGGCTCAAAAGACTTCCAGCATTTTTATTTGAAAAAAGATAACCGCTGGATCGATGTTGCCCGCGATGGCCAAGTCGCTTGCGCTATCTTTGTTAGTCGAAAATTAGCTGAGTTCAGAGGCCTAATCAAAAACCCCCACGCCACCGTCGAAAGTACCCTAAAAGATATGCGCGCTTCGGGCTGGTATAAAATCGATACCCCCCAACCCGGAGCCGTGATTCTCTGGGAGAAAAAAATCCAGACAGATGGTCAGCCCCACCATCATCTCGGGTTTTATATCGATACCGATAAGGCCATCAGTCATAGCGATCAAACAAGAACGCCGATCATTCACAGCTTAAACTTTGGGAGTAACGATAAGGATAGGTCGGCTCGAAAAATAGAGACATTTTATTGGCATCTCCATCTCGATGAAAGTATCTCGCTCTAAAGCTAAAACCCCTTTATTTTTTAAATAATCTGTGTTAAGGTTTGAACTCGTATTAGATGAAACGAAGAAAATATAAGCAAAAGCTTAAACGCGAATTTATCCGGGTCAATGAGTCGATCCGCATCCCCCAAGTCCAAGTTGTTGATGAATTGGGTAAAAAGGTGGGGATTATGGAAACAGCAAAAGCTTTAAAATTGGCTCGCGAGAAAGGCCTCGATCTTGTCGAGATTGCCCCGACCAATCGCCCCCCCATCGTCAAAATTACCGACTACGGTAAGTACATGTACGATAAGGGCCAGAAAGAAAAGGGCCAAAAACAAAGTACCCCCGCCCAAGAGATGAAAACGGTTCGAATTGGCCTTCGAACGGGTGACCATGATCTGGAGGTCAAAGCCCAACAAGCGGATCGATTTTTGAAGAAAGGCCACCCCGTCCGGCTAGAAATCTTTCTCAAAGGTCGCGAACGAGGGATGCAAGATGAAGCGCGCAAACGAATTGAGCACTTCCCCAATTTTATATCTCAGTCTTACGTCATTGACGGAAAAGTAAAACCCAGCCCCCGGGGCTTCGCCTTTATTATCCGCCCGGCAAAATAAAATGACCAAACGAAAATCCAATCGATCGGCCCAAAAACGTGTCAAGATTACGGGCAAAAATAAATTACTTCATCGCCCGCCCCGGCAGAATCATTTTAACGCTCGCGCCAACGGCAACGAAACGCGGGAAAAACGAGGACTCGTCGGAATGGATAACAATCAAACTAAAGACCTTAAAGCGATAATTTAATATCATGCCAAGAGTTAAACGCGGAGTTCAAAAAAGTAAACGTCGAAATAACCTG
>PCXO01000012.1:14204-21646 GCA_002771135.1 Candidatus Yanofskybacteria bacterium CG10_big_fil_rev_8_21_14_0_10_46_23 | reverse complement strand
AATTCAAATCAACGCCGCCACCCGCGAACACGGCCTCAGTTATTCTAAATTCATCGATGGCCTCAAGAAAAACAAAATCGATTTAGATCGCAAAGTCTTGTCTGATCTGGCTCAATCTAGTCCCGAAAGTTTTAAACAAATCGTCGAGTTAGCTTCAAAATAAATCGCGGGAAATCTATTTAGACTAAACCCGCCCCACCCTTCGACAAGCTCAGGGTGGGGCGGGTTGTTTTTATAAAAAATTTGCCCGGATCACTTGATCCGGGACTTGGGGAAAAAGAACAATTAATAAATCGGTCGGGCGGGCCCTCAGCAGCGAGGTTGAAACTCTGCTGAAAGGCCCACCCGAACCCCGGGAAAGGAGTATCTTCATGCTACTAATCTAATAAAAAAAGTCAAGTGGTAAGGGTAATAAAAAACCTCCACCCAAGGTGGAGGGGAGGCGAGTAAAAAATGAAATTTAGTGGCCTATACTGACGGGTAGTTCCGCGAAGGGCGGAGTATTTAAGTTACCGATATGAATAGCCCTGCCATCAAAAACAATCCGGGGGAGAATTTCAAATTCCCCCTCAAATTGGTCGACCGAATCAGGTAGTCTCTTAATTTCTAGCCCTACCACTGCTGCTCCGGCACGGCTGATTTCTTTGGCGAAGAAGCTGGACTGGCCGCCGCTCAGCTGTTCGCCATAAGTTTTATTCCGAGCCAAAAGGAAAACTTTGCAATCTTGGCAGACTTGGAGCCCGCGCTGAAAATCGCGGAAGCCGTAGAAGGCATTACCATAGCCAGACTCGTAGTATTCCTTCCCCCAAGTTTTCAGAATACTAAAAACACCTGGAACTAATTTCTGGCAATGACCACACCAAGCCAAACCCCTTTGATCAAGTTTCGCCATTAATTGACCGCGCCGACGGGCCTCATAATTTTCCAAGAACCGCCTGAGGTTCTTCCCAGAAGCGACCAGCAATTCATGAGCAAATCTAATCTGACGGACAAACCCATCAATTTGCTCTTGATCGGCGGCCGACAACTCTTGGAATTTAGTATCGCTCCTTATTTGGTCCATCTCTTCCGTTCTCCTTTTTTTGGTAACGATTATCAAAGAACCCTGTCTACATTTTCAATAAAGCATTTATGGTGAATCTGTCAATAAAGAGTGCCCTGTAATTTTTATCGAGACCTTTCCCTGAACCCTATCCGCCCTAGGCGGACACGGGTTCGACTCTTGTTGGATTACTGCCCCAAACAAAATCACCCCGCTTTGGGGGTGATTTTGTTTGGACTGGCGGTCCCAATTTACCTTGCCAACAGGCAGGCGGGAGTCGCCTTCGGTCAGAAACTCGCCGTCGCTCCTTTCTGCCTCAGGGCCGGGCCTCGCGGTTTCCTCTGCCGAGGAAACATCGCTCCGGCCGTTCGACTCCCGTTTTGTACTAACAGGATAATTTTAAACGTGCCTAAAGGCACCTTCAAAATTATATGCGGTCCCAACGGGATTCGAACCCGTGTTTCCAGGATGAAAACCTGACGTCCTAGGCCGGACTAGACGATGGGACCAAAATTGACTTTAAAAATACATCTCAAGCCCTCAGGGGGGGGCAATCGGAGGTCAAAATTACTGCTTGCCCGCCGAAGTCCCGAGTTTACCGAGGGACGAAGGTGGGACGATGGGACCCTTCGGCAAGCTCAGGGCTGGCCAATTATTTTTCAACTTGAATACTTTACCCTAAAAATTGAATTAAATCAATAAAGATGGTAGTTTTAGGCAATGCATATCCTTGGAATCGAAACTTCTTGCGATGATACGGCCATCGCCGTGGTAGAAGTTTCAGGTAATATTACGACCGTAAAATCAAACGTCATTTCTTCTCAGATTAAAATCCACGCCCAGTTTGGCGGAGTAGTTCCTCTTTTGGCAGCTCGAGAACATTCGACAAATATTGATAAAGTTCTGGTTCAAGCCCTGAAAGAGGCCCAGATTAAGCTAGATAAGATCGAGCTTATCGCTGTGACAACCGGCCCGGGCCTCGCTCCCGCCCTTCTTGTTGGTCTCAGTTTCGCCAAGGCCTTGGCCTGGAAATATAAACTCCCCCTTGTGGGGACTAACCATATAAAAGGGCACCTCTACTCTTGCTGGCTCCCGCCACTGGGGGAGAAGAAAGCTTTTAAAATAGTCACCTCTCGGAGTATTTTCCCCGCCCTCGCTCTCATCGTCTCGGGGGGTCATACTGAATTAATCCTGATGAATGATTACGAGCATTTTGAATTAATTGGGAAAACTGTTGATGACGCCGCCGGAGAGGCTTTCGACAAAATCGCCCGGATTCTTGATTTGGGTTTTCCGGGCGGCCCGGCTATCGCCCAACAAGCCGACGGGTTTATCCCGACTGCGGGCCAGAAATCCCTCCAACTCCCCCGGCCGATGCTCAACTCCGGCGATTTTAACTTTTCTTTCTCCGGCCTAAAGACCGCGGTTCTTTATCGCGTTCGGGATTTGGTTAAAGCAGAGGGAGTGCTGAGCCCCTATCGAATCAGTCAAATTGCCAATGAAACTCAAGAAGCAATCGTCGATGTTCTAGTCAAAAAAACGTTGGCCGCCGCCGAAAAATATAGCGCTCAATCCATATTGATCGCCGGTGGCGTGGCCGCCAATACTCACCTCCGGAAAACCCTCGCCGAAAAAACCAGAGAAAATGGAACCCCTTTCTTCCAACCGGAGAAAACTTACACGACGGACAACGGCGCCATGATTGCTCTGGCGGGCTACTTCCAAAATCAATATGACCTCAAGCCCAAATCACCCCTCGAAGACATTGATATCCAGCCAAATTTAACGATATACTGAAAACCACCATGCCTCTTGAAAAAACCTATTCGGCTAAGGAGAATGAAACAAAAATCTACAAGCTCTGGGAGGAGTCTGGTTTTTTCAACCCGGACAATTTGCCCGGGGACCGATCGGAGAGTTACTCGATTGTTTTACCCCCACCCAATGTCACGGGCACACTCCACATGGGGCATGCCGCCATGTTGGCTATCGAGGATAGCTTAATTCGTTATCAGCGAATGCGGGGGAAAAAAACGCTTTGGCTTCCCGGGACCGATCATGCCGCCATTGCCACCCAAGAGAAGGTTGAAAAACAGCTCTACAAAGAAAAAAAAACGCGCCACGACTTTGAGCGGGCCGACTTCCTGAGACTTGTCGACCAATTTGCTCAAGAAAGCCACGACACTATCGTTAGCCAGATAAAACGGATGGGGGCTTCAATCGATTGGAGCCGTGAAGCCTTTACTCTGGACGCCCAGCGTGGTCAAGCGGTTTTTGAAGCCTTCAAACGGATGTTCGAAGGCGGTTTAATTTATCGGGGGGAGCGAATCGTCAATTGGGACCCGAGACTCCAGACCACCGTCTCTGACGATGAACTGGAGTGGCGGGAAGAAAAGACCCCTTTTTATTATCTTAAGTATGGGCCCTTCACCATCGGGACCGCTCGACCCGAGACTAAATTCGGCGATAAATATGTTGTCATGCACCCCGACGATAAACGCTACACTGAATATGAGCACGGCCAGAAACTTGAACTTGAATGGATTAACGGCCCCGTCACCGCGACAATTATAAAAGACCCAGCCATCGACCCGGAGTTTGGTTCGGGCGTGATGACTATCACCCCTTGGCACGACAGCACTGATTTTGAGATCGCTCAGCGTCATAACCTTGATAAAGAACAGATTATTGACTCGCAAGGGAAGCTCCTGCCCATCGCCCAAGAATTCTCCAACCAACACATCAGCAAGGCTCGAGGAAAGATCGTCGAAAAACTTACGGCCAAGGGGTTGCTGGAAAAAGTTGATCAAAATTACCTCCATCGCGTCGCCATCAATGGACGCGGGGGGGGTCTAATCGAGCCCCAGATCATGGAACAATGGTTTGTTGACGTCAGTAAAGAATTCGAACTTCCTCACTCAAGTCTGATGGGAATCAAGGCCGGTCAAAAAACCACTTTAAAGAAAATACTGCAACTGGTTGTTAAAAATGGCCAGATAAAGATTCTCCCCGAACGATTCGAAAAAAATTATTTTCACTGGATCAATAATCTTCGCGATTGGAACATCAGTCGGCAGATTTGGTATGGTCATCGAATCCCCGTTTGGTATCGTTCGACTGACGCTCACGACAGGCAAAACGGTACCCCAAGCGATAGTCGAGGGGTAGAAATGAAAATTAATCTAGCATCGCCTGGCGAGGGATGGGAGCAAGATCCCGACACTCTTGATACTTGGTTTTCTTCCGGCCTCTGGACCTTCTCGACCCTAGGCTGGCCAAACGACACCAAAGATTTGGAAAATTTTCACCCCACCGACGTCTTGGAAACCGGCTATGACATTTTGTTTTTCTGGGTTGCTCGGATGGTTTTAATGTCCGGATTTTTATTGGGTGAAGTCCCCTTCAAAACCGTTTATCTCCATGGCCTGGTTCGAGATGAAAAGGGCGCCAAGATGAGTAAGTCTCTGGGCAATATTATCGATCCGGTTGATATGGCCGAAAAATATGGGGCCGATGCGACCCGATTATCCCTTATTATTGGCAACGGACCGGGTAATGATCTCAAACTTTCCGAAGATAAGATTCGAGGCTACAAACATTTTGCCAACAAAATTTGGAACGCCACCCGCTTCGTTCTAATGAATACGGCCGACTTGGACCTCAAAACGACGCCGACTTATTCCGCGACTCAACAAGAAAACTTGGTCGCGCTAAAGAGTTTGACCGCCGCGGTCACCGACGATATTGAAAACTATCGACTCTATTTGGCCGCCGAGAAACTATATCACTATTTTTGGCATCAGTTTGCTGATAAAATTATTGAAGAGAATAAGGTCATAATAAAATCGGGCTCGCCCCAAGAGAAGCAGGCGGCGCAATGGTTACTGTTAGAAATTCTAACGACCAATCTAAAACTTCTGCATCCTTTCATCCCTTTTGTCACCGAAAAGCTTTACCAAGCTCTGCCGAATAAAAAAGCCCCTCTCCTTATGATTGAAGCCTGGCCTCTCAATCAATGAATTCCCTAACCACCATCTCCCTAATCGTCCTTGGCTTCATTCCCAGTCTCTCCTGGCTCCTTTTTTATCTTCGGAAAGATGCCCACCCCGAGCCAAAGGCCAATATCGCCAAAGTTTTTTTTCTGGGCATGGCCACGGCGCCCTTTGTGATTGTCTTCCAGATGATTCCGAATGTCGTCTTGAAATTAAATCTCGGGCTCGGTTCTCAATCCTTCATCTTCTGGGCCGCCTTGGTTGAAGAGCTTTTCAAGTTTTTGGTCATCTGGCTTTTTATTCTGAATACTCAAGATTTTGATGAGCCGATTGACGCCATGATTTACATGATTGTCGCCGCTCTGGGCTTTGCGGCCATGGAAAATATTCTCTTTCTCTTTCGCGCCCTTGACGGTGGTTTCCAAAACTTAATTGCGGTCTGGGGCTTGCGCTTTGTCGGCGCTACTTTCCTCCACGCTTTAGCCGGAGCTGTTACCGGCTATTTTTTGGGTCTGGCTTGGTTCTATCATCACCACGCCTACAAGATAATCGCTTTGGGGTTAATCCTAGCCACCCTATTTCACTTTGCCTTCAATATTTTCGTTCTAAATTCCAATCTGGCGGGGGGCTTTTTCTACTCAAGCTTTGCCCTCTTGTTAACTTTTTCAATCCTTATCGCCTTCCTATTCCATAAACTTTGGCAACGCCAACTTCGGCAAGACTACACTTAACTAAAAATTACAAAAGGTTGATACAAGAGACCTAGGTTTTAGATGGATTATACACATTTGAGAGTCGACTTAATCTGGTATAATAAGAGCAATGGAAGACTACTCTCAAGAAAATCAGGCCGGGGCCTCCTTGGCTAGCATCAGTCAACCCGCCGAGGGGCAACTTGTTGTTGACGTCTTTCAAGATACGGAGGCCGTCGTTATCCAATCAATCATTGCCGGAGTAACCACCGCCGACTTGGACATCTCGGTAACAAAAGATACCGTCAGCATCCGAGGCCATCGAGAAAACCCGGAAAAAGTTCGTGAGTCCGCCTACGACCACCAAGAGCTTTATTGGGGGCCGTTTTCTCGATCGATCATTTTGCCCGTTGACATTGACCCGGACCGGGCAAAAGCTAATATGAAGAATGGTATCCTTACAATTAGGATGCCTAAAATTGAGAAGTCTGGAGTTAAAAAAATAAGAGTTCAGTGAGCCTAAAAAAAACATTACTAATAATTTTTATCACCGGCGCCGTAATCAACGGCGGTTTTTATATCTACGCCTTTTCTCAGTCAGACCAAAAGATTAACGCCGCTCTCAACAGCCGTTTTAATCTTGATAAAGAAGCCCTCGAACTCGCCTTCCAGGGCGAAAACCTGACCCTCTCCGTCCCAGAGACTGGGGCCAGCTTCACCGTCCCTCGAGATATTTTTGAAACGTGGCTTGAAACCTATACCCGGGCTTATACTCGGAAAAAGGAAACGCGTCTAATTCCTCAGGTAGTCGCGGACTATCTGGACTCGATTGAGTTTGAGGTCAACAAAGCGGCGGTAGACGCCCGATTTAAGTTCTCCGGCGGAGCCCTGCAAACCGCTTCGCCCGCGCAAAAAGGATACGCCCTTAATAAAGACGCCAGCTTGACCGCTATCCATCGCCAATTAGCCCAAGGCCAAGCGCTCCTTAACCTTGTTGTTAATACGGTTGACCCGGAGATTACCGAGAATCAAATCAACGCTCTGGGGATCACCGCCCTAATCGGCCAAGGGACTTCTGATTTCCAAGGCTCCTCCGTCGCCCGACAACATAACGTCCAGACTGGGGCAAAGCGATACAATGGCACTATCGTAAAACCGGGAGAGATTTTCTCTTTTAATGATCGCCTTGGTCGCGTTGACGCCGCGTCCGGATATCAATATGAATTGGTTATAAAAGGCGAGAAGTTAATCCCCGAATATGGTGGGGGGATTTGCCAAGTCTCAACCACGGTTTTTCGAGCCGCCTTCTATTCTGGCCTCCCGATTCTAGAACGCAAGGCCCATTCCCTTCCGGTCCGCTATTACAATCCCCAAGGCTTTGACGCCACAATTTATCCGGGCGTGGTTGACCTGCGCTTTCGAAACAATACTCCCGGTCATATTTTGATCCAAACTGAAATTGTCGACACTCGACTCACGGTTTCGATATTCGGGACAGACGACAAACGGATTATTACCGCCAACGCTCCCGAGATTTATGAGACTAGCGAGGACGGCGCCTTAAAGGCCGTCATCGCCCGTCAAGTTGTCTACGCCAATGGGGAGGTAGAAAATAAGTCTTTTTACTCAAACTATAAATCCCCCAGCAAATTTGAACGTGAGCGCAACCCCTTAGAGTAACCCCTTTACTCGACTTGAAACTTTAGCTGTGATTTA
>PCXO01000012.1:0-14168 GCA_002771135.1 Candidatus Yanofskybacteria bacterium CG10_big_fil_rev_8_21_14_0_10_46_23 | reverse complement strand
AGGAAAATAAATTATGTTATACGATGAGATTGAAAAAATTATAGACCCGAAAATTTGTGATAGTGAAAACACTCACACAAATTTTTTGAAAAGATTAGAAGAGGGTTCATTCACAAGAGACGAAAATCCTCAATCGCATTATTGCGCTTATTTTCTCCCCTATAATCAAAAAGACAAAAAAGTTTTTATCGTCCATCACAAAAAATCTGGCCTATGGCTTTCTCCGGGCGGTCATATTGATAAAGGTGAGGGACTTTTAGAAACTCTCAATAGAGAGATTGCCGAAGAGCTTGGAGTAAAAAACCCCTTAAAAGAGGCGCCATCGCCATTTTTGCTAACTATTACTCCGATTGAAAATAAAGTTCAGCCGTGCAAAATGCATTACGATATTTGGTATTTAGTTCTTACAGATGGTACCAATTTTAATGTTGATCCAAGAGAATTTCACGAAACAAGATGGCTGACGATAGAAGAGGCAGAAAAAATCGTTACTGATGGACCCAACAGGAAAGCGTTGGAATTTGTGAGGAAGCATAAATAATTCCATGGTCGAAGATCTCTCAAAAAAGGTTCGCACAAAGTATATAATACTGCACCAGTAAGGAAATTTCCGATTTTGTGACTACTTCCCCACCTAAAAAGCCCCGGCCGGGGCTTTTTAGGTGGGGAAACTCTATCCGATCTAGCTGGTAAATCCAGAGAAGAAGCTCCGCGTAACTATTCCCGAGATCGTCTGTAGAATAACGCCGACCGCCAAAACAACTAGGGCGCCAATAATACCATTTAAGATGGTCTTTTTGGCTCGCGCAACCATATCATCATCACCTCGGGCGATAATCCACATGATTCCACCGATGATGATGAAAGCGGCGGCTAGAACAATGGAAATAACCACTAAGAACCGAGCGATTCCATTGATCAGATTCTCGATTTCAACCAAAGTGACCGCCCGACCCCCGCCAGCGACGGTTGGGGTTAAAATAGTTGCCCCTAATGACATCAAGGGTAGGGCCAAGATTACGACTGGCACGACCCATTTTGAAATGCTTCTCAACTTATTCATACTGTGCTTTTAAGTCGAATTATCACCTCGGATAATCTCGACTGATTACTGTTAAACTAAAATATTATATCTCCGGTACAAAATATCGGAATCGGATAAGGGACTCCGACAACATAGGCTAATGTTGCTATTATAACACCCGTGCCCAGAACAACCAGCCCCCCAATCAACACATTCCGAAAAGCTTGGGCGGCTTCGGAAAACCGAGTCGCGTTTGAACTGGCGGTCGCCATTTTTATGCCCGCTAGAAGAATAAAGATAATCAGAAGAATAAAACCAACTCGAGTCAACCAACAAGCCACAAAAGACAGAAAGCCTAAAATCCCATCATATTGATGCAGGAAGGGCTTGTTAAACTCTATCCCTTGCGGGCCGGCCGCCGCTTGGACACTCTGACCGGCCAAGGTGACGAAGGAAAAGACCATAATGACCGCGATGAGAAAAATAATAATTTTCTTATTCATAAATTAACAAATAATCGGGACCGGAGCCGGAACTCCAAGAAACGCTCCCAGAGTCGCGATAATCACGCCAACGCCTAAAATTATCACCGCTCCAATTATAACCCATTTTAAACTTTCATTAATTTCTAAAATTTTACTAGAATTACCGCTACTCAAAATATATTGGATTCCGGTCCAAACTAAAACAATGACTATTAGGAAAAAGGCCACACGATAAACCCAGCAAACCAGACCATTCAAAAGCATAACGATGCCGTCGGCCGTGAACCTAGTGCTCACTCCCGTTCCGCCCCCGGCGGGAGGAGGGTTAGCCCCGCCTCCGGAATTGTTCACGATAAAAGCGAACGTCCCGATCGCTGCGATGCCGGCCCTGTCGGTGACCATCAACTCAACTTGGGTATTTTCTATTTTAGTCGGCGTGCCCGTCAGAATACCGGCAATTGATAACTGGGTCCCGCTCGGATATTCTCCCGAAACCCTGGACCAAGCGTAGGGCGGTTGACCCCCGGTAACAAACTGATTCAGGTTAAGATTAGCCGGCTGACCAATCGGAAGAAGTCTATCAGCATCTTGAATCTTTAAGGTTGAGTTTGAGTTCTGGCCCTGAACTACTGTGAACAGGAAGTTGGCCATCGCCCGAGTCGAGGTCCCATCAATGACTGAAATAACTATCGGATAAGAGCCCGCCGTTGTCGGCACCCCTCGAATGAAGCCGTCTGGGAAAAGAACCAGCCCGGGAACATTAGCTTCACTCGTCCAGGTTTCCCCCTCCTCCGAACCGGAAAGGTAGCCGTGAAGATCTAAGTCGACCCTTTCTCCGATCGAAAATCTAAGATTCCCGCCCTGAAGATTCAAGTTGGAAGCGAAAAGAGTCGGGGTAAAGACCGACCCGAAAATAGCCATAAAGATTAAAACCCCCCCAATTTTTAGAAGGTTACTTTTGGAATTTTTCAGGCCCTTAACGTCTCGCCCGTGCATACTCATAAAATTATAGCATACCAAAACTAAATAAATATTGGCTAAGCTCGAAGTAGGCTAATAATCAATGAAATCGCTCCGCCCCCGATAAGCAGAATCGCCAAACCAACAATCGCATAGCCCAAGATTGATTTGGCCTTGGTCACGCGAGCCGGATTGCCCCCGGAAGTCATGAAGATGATTCCGGCCACTACAATCAAGACCACCCCAATCGGAATGGCGATCTCCAAGAGAAGGCTCCGAATTAAATCAACCACCCCCTCTAAAGTACTGGGGACCCCGCCGGGAGGCTCAATTCGAAAAGAATTATCCTTCAACCCCAAGGGCCCAAGATCATTACCCGAATTACCCCCCGTGCTCCCCCCGCCAACGACTAGTTCGCTCCCGAGAAAATCCCAGCTATTGTCACAGGCGCCCTCACAATTATAGAGAAGTTCCCCACCATTCTTGCCTATGGAGAAAGTGGCCGGAATTCCCGAACCGCTCAAGGTAAGGTAGTAGCGACAATCAGCACTGTTGGAATTTTTGTCACACTCATCCTCGCCCGCCCGGAGTTTTAGAATCAGCGTGGAGGCCTGTCGATCCAACCTAAAGGTTCGCTTCCGAATCGCCGGGACATGGTCGTCATTGACGGTCGAGAGACTTTGATCTTCTTCGGTTAGACTAACCGTCAGAGTTTTACCCAAGCAATCTTGGGGATTTTTAAAAATAATTCGGGCTTCTATTTCCGGCCGTTCACCCTCCTTATACCAGCCAACCGCCTGCTGACCGCTAGGAATAAATATCCCCTCAACCAGACAATCGGCCGGACTGACCGCTTGCGTCGTTGTGCCCAAAAACAAGCTCACCAAAAGGCCACCAAAAATTAACAGTCCCAGCGTTGTGATTTTTTTTATCATCCCGATCTTAGATTTAAGAAGCTTTTGATTATTTCAATGAAACCCTTCCCGACAAGAACAATCGCCAAGCCGATAATTGAATAGAGAAGGATCATCTTAGCCTGACTGACTTTAGCTGGGTTGCCTTGCGAGACCAGCATCAAGACTCCGGAGAGAACAATCATAATTACCCCAATGGGAATAGCAATTTTGACCAACCAGTCAAAAACAACCTCAATTATACCCGTAAAACTGCCGATCTTAATCGGATTCCCAAACTCTTGAGTAACTTGGGTGACCATGGGAGAAATTAGGATCCTAACCATCTCTGATTGGGCCAACGGAGTCTCAATCCCGGCCTCAAGGGATATTCCGCACCCCATGGTCGCCTGAATATCAAAGTCCTCCGTCCCCAGCAAAGTCAATTTTATTTTACCGGCCAATAGCTCGCTTCCATCTTGGAATTGTCCCGGATTTAAAAACCCGCTTGCTAAGATGGAAGCCTCTTGAATTGTTTTGTCTCTTTTTATCTCCCAAACCACCCCGCGCCCGAAAAAACCGGCACCACACCTGTTTTCAATTTCTGCCTGAGTGGCCAATATTTCAAAATTATAATCCAAAACCCCATCCGCTAGCGGTCGCTTGGGGTTGATATCAAAGTTCGATATCGAGGCCCCCAAAGCTGGCGAAACAACCAAGAAACTTAGGACTATCACCAAAAATAATACACTTCGTTTCATAATCAACGACTCAGCGTCCAGTGGATATGGCTGACTCGATTTAAATCACAGGATGGGACATCTCGACTCGTTTGCTTATCCTCACAAATGGCTTGCCCTCCATAACTGTTTAGCGCGCGACGAAGGTTGACCCAATCTTGAGGATCCGTCGAGATTTCCCCGTTAGCTAAGCGGGGTTGAAGATCCGCGGCCTCACCTCGATAGTGAGCGCTATTTTGACTGTGGGGCCCCGTCGTTAAGGAGGTAATCGTAAATTGAAAACCTCCAGAGACCTGAACTAACCCCCGCAGTAAGTTGGGATTAATCGTCACCAATCCCGAGGAACCGCCGGGCTGACAGCCGGAAGCACAGCTCGGCGAACAAACCGCCGGCAATTTGCCCTGCTGAAGATCGAAAAGATTAGCGCTGGCGTGATTCCCTCCGCCACAAGTCGCGTTGGTCGATCGACTAATTTGATTGGTGCCAATAATCTGGGTCGCCAAATCAACATTGAGCCTAGCCTCTTCATTTAAATCAGGGTTGGGAAAATCGGGATTCTCGTCATCATCTTCAACTATTGTCGACTGACACGTCAATTTCCACCATTCATCGGCAACATTACTTTCCCCAGCCAAAGATCGCAAAAGAAAATTAACCGCTGTCCAAGAAATCAGAATGATAATTGCCCCGATAATTGTTGAACGGATTATACTTTTCCCCAGATTAACCGTCCCGGGATTAACCCCGCCCAAAAGAAGGATAAACCCCCCGATAACAATTAAAAGCGAACCGATAACCGGAACGATAAAGAGGAGGACCAGATCAAAAATGTTTTTGCCCAGCTTCAAGAGATCACACTGCGTACACTCCGGACCCCCGCCCACACCACAGGGCACCAAGGGATGATAGGAAACGTGATCGGCCAAAACAGAACTCGCCCCAAAAGAGAACGAGGCCACCGCAAAAATTACCAGCAAAGTAATTTTTAATTTTTTAGAAGAGTAGAACATTGATCTGTTGCTCGGCTGATCGCAACGCTTCCCGAATACTCTTTCGAGAAAAATTAACGTCGTCAATTACCTCTGCCAAAATTGACTCGACCGCTTGCGGATCGGGTTGATACCAAGAACGGGCCGTTAGGGCTTGCCCCGAGAAAACTCCGATATTGGGATCGTTCTGAACAATCGCGATTAAATCGCGCCGGGCCGGCGGACGATTAGAAGCATTAATGTAAGGGGTTACTCCGTCTCGAGAACTTAGGGAGACAAGAAATTGCCAAGCGGCAATTTGATTTTTAGAAGACTTGGCCACGGTCGGCGCCCAATAGTTAGCATAGGTTATTTTACTGCTTGAACCGCTTATCTGCGGGATCGGTGCTGTCCCAAAATTGAAGCGGGGGGCCTGCTCTTGGAAAGTTTGGACGTGGTGGGCATAATTAATCATCATGGCCGTCTTCCCTTCCCGAAAAGCATCGATAGAAAAATCTTGTTGCCCATTCCAGGTATAGGTTTTCTTCCGAGGGTTGGAAAAATCCGTGTAATATTCAAGAGCGACTTCGCCGACATTTTGATCGCCAACCGTAGCGGAAAAATTGGTGCCCTGACCCGGCCCCTCCGTCAAAATCAGCCCACTCTGAAGCATCAACATCGCCAGAATATCGGTCGAGCGATTAACATTTCGAGAGGTCCCTAAGGCGATCGCCGACTGCGTAATTTCACCCTGACCGTTCACCTGAGTAATCTTTTCCACAATCTCATTCAGCTCTTCCCAGATCAGGGGTGGCTGGGCGATGCCGTTGGCGTTGAAGATGTCCTTGTTGTAGTAAAGGCCGAGAGTATCAACATAGATCGGCAGAGCGTAGATCTGGCCATCCCGAACCAAATCTTGCTCGGCAACGTCAACAAATTGCTCTCGAAACTCCTTCAAGGTTAAGAGTGGCCTGTCTTGGCCGGGAATATTTTGCGGCAGGGGCGCGATTTTGTCACCATGTTTTGTTAGCCAAGTATGATGCATCAAAAAAATATCGGGGCCTTGGCCCGAGGCAAAAGCATTAATCAGCTGACGTTCGTATTCCTCGAAACTAAAATTTCGATAATTGACTCGAATCCCCGGGTTTTGGGATTGGAAAAGATCGATGGCTTGTCGAAAATCACCAGCATCGTCAAAAACACCCCAGAACTCCAAGTTGGCCTGTTGGCTCCCCCCGGGCCCACCGCCGATCCCGCGAGCCAAAATAATCACCATTAAAATAATTAAGACCGCAACCAAGCCCAGCCCCCCAAAAATAAATAATTTTTTATCTCCCATTCTTTGAAAAAATAAGGCCGTAGTGATAGGTCCCGGCCTCAATCGGCGCCTTAAACAAAAATCCGGCTTCTTCGGCAATAGTCTGCATCTGCGTAGCGTCAACTCGAAAAGCCCGGTCGGGCCCGACACCTTCCGCTCCGTCAACTCGCCAGTCGATAATGACAGCGGTCCCGCCTGATTTTAAAACTCGAAAGGCCTCTTTAATTATGACCGCCTTTTTGTCGGATTGAAATAAAATATTGGCCAAAAGGACAAAATCCTGAGAGGCTTCGCCGAGGCCGGAGCTATTGGGAACCTCCAAGTTACTTCTTACGGTTTGGATATTTCGAAATCCCGCTTGGTTTGCCTTAGAGCGAACCACGTCTAAGGCACTCTCTAAAATATCCACCGCGGTAACTTGGCCACCCTCCCCGACCGTTTGAGCCAGCAAGATCGTAAAGTGAGCAGAGCCGGAGCCAAAATCAGCCACTTTCATCCCGGGTTGAAGACCGAAGTCAAGAATTAAATCAGCGGGGTTTAGAAAGCTTGATCCGGGGAGATTAGGACGATGCTGAAGTTGAGCGTTCATTACTCCTAATAATACCACGCCACTATCAAAAGAAGTTAAGATTAATCAACACAAATTCAACTAGATCACCACGACCGAAGCAACACCGTCCCCGGCATTTATTTTCATAATCCGAACTCCTTGAGTGGCCCGGCCCAAAACAGAAATACTGACGATATTTGTCTTTATAACAACGCCTTTTTTTGAAACGGCAATGATTTCCTCATCTTCCGGTGTGGTAATGTGGGCCGAGACCAAGGGCCCGGTCTTAGTATTTATCTTCGCGGTTAGAATGCCTTTGCCCCCTCGCTTTTGAAGTTTGTAATTCTTTAGGCCCGTTCGTTTCCCATAACCATTTTCCATGACCACGAGAAGCTCCGGATTTTTATTATCCGCCCCGACAACTTCCATCCCAACAACCTGAACCCCCGCCTCAAGGCGCATGCCGATAACCCCCGCGGCTGTTCGGCCCATAGCCCGAACATCCGATTCTTTGAACCGGATTGCGTTCCCGTCGGAAGAGACGATCACGACTTCATCTTGGCCGGAAGTTTGATGGACCCATTTCAGTTTATCTTCACCATTCAAATTGATGGCGATTAAGCCACTACTTCGAACATTTTTCAACGCCTCAATTTTTAATCGCTTAACCACTCCTTGGGCTGTCGTCATTATTAGAAATTGACCGCTATTTTCCTTGGTTATGGGAATGACCGCCGTTATGGTGTCATTTTTGCCTAGATCCAAGAAATTAACGATTGCCCGGCCTTTTGCCGTTCGAGAAGAAACCGGAACTTCATAGCCTTTTGTTTGGAAAACTCGCCCATTGCCGGTGAAGAAGAGGATATCATCGTGGGTGTTGGCCACAAAAAACTGGCTGATTGAGTCCTCATCCTTGGTGGTCATTCCAATCAGCCCCTTGCCCCCCCGCTTCTGAGTCTTGAACCCGGCCGGATCAACTCGCTTGATATAACCATCCCGAGTGAGCATAAAAAGACTGTCCTCTTCGGGAACCAATTCCTCATCGCCAATTTCTCTTATCGCCGATTTAATAATTTTTGTCCGCCGTTCGTCGCCATAATTTTTCTTAATCTCCACGAGCTCCGATTTAACCACGCCGAGAATCTTCTTTACCGATTTCAGCAACTCCGTCAGCTCCTTAATCAGCCTCTGCTTCTCGGCCAATTCGTCTTCAATCTTCTTTCTTTCCAAACCAGCCAAAGACTGGAGACGCATCTCTAAAATTGCTCGCGCTTGGAGCTCACTAAATTTAAATTTAGCTATTAAATTAATCTGCGCCTCCTCCTTCGTTTTTGACTTTTTTATCGTCTCGATAACCTTATCAATATTGTCTAGAGCCTTGCTCAGACCTTCGAGGATGTGGGCTCGCTCCTGCGCTTTTTTTAACTCAAACTTGCTCCGACGAATCACGACTAAACGTCGATGCTCTATAAATTCTTCCAAGATCGACTTTAACGATAAAATCTGAGGCTGAATCCCATTAACTAGAGCCAGCATATTAAAATGGAAGGCTTTCTGAAGCTCCGTATATTTATAGAGGCCATTTAAAATTTTCTTGGGGAAAGCGTCTTTTTTTAAATCTAGAGCGATTCTGATGCCCTCCTTATCCGATTCGTCGCGAAGATCTTTTATCCCCTCTAATTTTTTATCCTTGACCAGCGCGGCAATTTTTTCAATCAATTTTGATTTATTAACTTGGTATGGAATCTCTGAGATAATTATCTGGAAATTTCCCTTGTTTTCAACAATCTCCGCCGTTCCCCTAATGATCACCGGGCCCTTCCCGGTGGCGTAGGCCTGCCGAATATCGCGCGCATTATAGATCGTCCCACCGGTTGGGAAATCGGGGCCTTTAACAAAATCGATAAGCTGGTCAACCCCCGCCTCCGGATTCTCAATCAAAAAAGTCAAGCCATCAATCAACTCTGAAAGATTATGCGGGGGAATATTCGTGGCCATCCCCACGGCGATTCCGACTGACCCATTCATTAGCAGATTAGGGATCTTTGCCGGTAAAAAGGCCGGCTCTTTGGTCGAGCCATCGTAGTTGTCAATGAAGTCGACGGTGTCTTTGTCGATATCCGCTAAAATTTCATCGGCAATTCGAGTCATTCGCGCTTCTGTATACCGCATTGCCGCCGCAGAATCGCCATCGATTGAACCAAAATTCCCTTGGCCATCAACCAGCTCGTAGCGCATCGCGAAATTTTGAGCCATTCGAACCATAGAGTCATAAATGGCACTGTCGCCGTGGGGATGATAGTGTCCCATGACCCGACCAACCACCTGAGCGCTCTTTCGATAGCGCGAGGACGAGCGCAAGCCCTGATCCTGCATTGCATATAAAATTCGCCGGTGAACCGGTTTTAAGCCGTCGCGCACATCCGGCAATGCCCGCTGAACGATAACGCTCATCGCGTAGTCTAAATAAGAGGAGCGCATCTCCTCGACAATTTCTCGCGACTTAAGATTTTCCACCGGAGTATCCGGCTCAGTCGTTAATTTAGATTTTCCCTTATCTTTGGAATCCATAAAATCAGCTTCTTATTCTACCCCTTCTGCCTCCGGTCGCTCCGAAACTCTGGGTAAAAGGGCGGGGCGGATTATCGGAAAGCTCCTCTCCCCACTCGGATTATCAATCACCGTCGGCGAGCTAAAAGAAAAGACGTCCCGAAGACTCGCTTGGAGATCGCCGGCGTACCGACTCAAGGATGCTAAGGGGGAGTCCCCTTGAGCAAATTGAGGGGTCTCCTCAGAAATCTGGTCGGGATTTACTAAAGCGACAATATCACTTTGAGTCTGTCGAAGGCCCGTAATCAAAATGACTGACCCGACCACCACCACCGATAACCACATGAAGATCTCTCGGATATGGGGGGGCTGATTCCTTATTTCTCTTATAATTTTTCTCATAGATCAAATTGGATAAGTTGCATTTCTTCTTGGGGGAGGCTGTTTTTATTTACGGAAAATTTATCAACCTTCTCGGCGGCCAAGCCGATCTCCTTCAAGAATTTCTCGGGCCCCTCAAGATCGATCTTTAGATCCTTAACTTTGTAGTGCATCGGAACAATAATCTTTGGCTCAATTTGGGCGATTATCTTAGTGGCCTCCTTGCCGTCTATCGTGTAAACTCCCCCAACCGGAACAAACAAGACATCAACATCGCCGATAGCCTCAACCTGATCCTCGTCCAGCTCTAGTTGACCCAAATCACCAAGGTGACAGAAAGTCATGCCGGCCACCTTGAAGACATAGATTGTATTTAGGCCCCGCTCTACTCCTTTTAGATTATCATGGTAGGAAAAGATTCCTCGAACATAGACGCCTTGCGTTTCATACTCGCCGGGACCGTTAATGATGACGGCCGTGCTTGGCGCATCTTTAATTTCAGAATGATCGTAATGATCGTGAGTCACCAAGACAATTTCCTCTTTTATTTTTGGGGGGCGAAGACCGATATCCTTATTAAAGGGATCGGTTAAAACCGAGAGTTGTTTCTCCGTAAATCTAAAACAACTATGGCCCAACCACTGAATTTGCATACCCCGATTATATCAAACCCTTAACCCAAAACAAGGCTAACCCGAATCATTTTCTCTAATAAAACTTGCCTTTCTCGGAATTAATGCTACCATGGGCGAGACAATCACAATGGAAAATTTAGAAACAAAAAGTGTCTCCCTCGAGTCGATGAAAGACATCCTCGGGGCGACCAATTTTGAACTCCCCCAAGAGGGTGAGATCATCTCCGGACAAGTTATGCGTCGGAGCAAGAATAATATTTTAGTTGATCTTGGGGCTCTTGGCACCGGGGTTGTCTACCCCCGAGAATTTTATGAAAGTCAGTCGATTTTGAGCAGTTTGAAGGTGGGCGATAAAGTCTCCGGAATTCTACTCGACATTGAAAATGACGAAGGCTACCGAGAATTGTCTCTCCGGAAGGCCCACATGACGACCGCCTGGGAAGACATCCGCCAAAAGAAAGAGAGCGGGGAAGCAATCTCGACTCGAATTATTAATATTAATAAAGGGGGCCTAATCGTCGAGATAAACGGGATTCAAGGCTTCTTGCCCCTCTCCCAGCTAAGTGCTGAGCACTACCCTAAGGTTGAGGGTGGGGAGACCTCTAAAATTGTTCAAGTTCTCCAAGGCTACCGTAACCAAGATTTCCTAGTGAAGATCCTCGATTTTAGTAAAGAAGATCAAAAGTTGATTGTCTCGGAAAAGTTAGTTCTCGACGAAAAGGTCAAGGAAAAAATTGCCGCTTATTCGATTGGGGATATTATAAAAGGAACGGTCACCGACGTAACTGATTTTGGGGCCTTCGTAAAAATTGAGGACGGAGTCGAGGGACTCATCCATATTTCTGAAATCGACTGGAAAATAATCGACAACCCCCGAGATATCTTGGAAGCCGGGCAAGCGATCGAAGCTAAAATCGTCAATATCGATGGCAGTAAAATCTCTCTTTCGACTAAAGCTCTCCAGCCCGATCCTTGGGAGAATATTGAGAAAAAACATAGTGTCGGCCAAGAAGTTCAAGGCACTGTTGTCAAGGTGACCAGCTATGGGGTCTTGGTAAAACTCGAAGACAATATTATCGGAATTATTTTAAACACCGAATTCGGTGATAAAAAAGCTGAGGAGGTGATTAAATTGGGCGAAACCTACCCTATGGCCATCGTTAATATCGACCTGCCAGAGCATAAGATGCTCCTAACTCTGGCCTAGACCAATCTTCGGTCTGATTCTAAATGGTTCTCGGCGGAAAGCCCCTTGAACGCTTTGTTGTTGCCCTTAAAATTCCGTGTTAAATTAAAGGCGACAATCTGAATAGATTTTATGAAAAATATCTTCAAATATATTGCTTATGTTTTTATTATTCTTCTAATCCTCTCGGCTATCACCGCCCTTGTTCAGTCTCCCCTAACCGGTTCCCCGCCAAAGTCAATCTCCCTCTCGAACCTTGTCAACAACATAAACCGCGCCGAGGTGGAAACAATTTTAATCAGTGGCAATAATCTTGAAATTACTTACACCGACAGTAGCCGAGCCCAAGCTCGAAAAGAGGACGGGGTTGGTCTAAGTGAGAGCTTGGCCAATTTAGAAGTTAACCCCGCCCAGCTTAGCCAGGTGGATATTAGAGTAAAAGATGAGGATACTCTGGATTTGTTTGTCCAAAATATTTTACCCATACTCCTCCCCTTCGCCTTTGTTCTCCTTATATTTTGGTTCATGTTTCGCCAATCTCGCCAAGGCGCCGGCCAAGCCCTTTCTTTTGGTCGGTCCAAAGCCCGATTAGCCAACATGGCTGACGATACCAAGAAGAAGGTCACCTTCAAAGATGTCGCCGGCCTTGAGGAGGTTAAGGAAGAAGTCACCGAAATCGTTGAATTTTTGAAAAACCCTCGAAAATTCCACCGACTGGGAGCCCGCATCCCCCGAGGGGTTCTTCTAATCGGCCCGCCCGGAACCGGGAAAACGCTTCTGGCTAAGGCTACCGCCAATGAGGCCGGCGTCCCTTTCTTCTACGTTTCCGGCTCCGAGTTTGTCGAGATGTTCGTCGGGGTTGGAGCCAGCCGAGTCAGCAATATGTTTGAAACGGCCAAGAAAACCGCCCCCGCAATTATTTTTATCGATGAGATTGATGCCGTTGGTCGCCACCGTGGCGCCGGCCTAGGTGGCGGACACGACGAACGCGAGCAAACCCTGAATCAGATTTTAGTAGAAATGGATGGCTTCAGCACAAATGATACCGTCATCGTTATCGCCGCCACAAACCGACCGGACATCTTAGATCCCGCTCTTCTACGACCGGGTCGATTTGACCGCCGGGTCACTCTTGATGCGCCCTCCATTGACGATCGGGAGAAAATTCTTGAGATTCACGCCGTCGGCAAGCCGATGGAGGAAGGAATCCATCTTCGAAAAGTGGCTGAACGCACCCCCGGTTTCTCCGGGGCGGATTTGGCCAATCTGGTCAACGAAGCTGCGATTCTAGCAGCCCGAAAAGACCAGACCAAAATCAGCCAAGACAATCTTTTTGAAGCCATCGAGAAAGTTATGCTCGGGCCTGAACGTCGCAGTCGGGCTTTCTCCGAGCAAGAGAAGAAGATAACGGCCTACCACGAAGCCGGCCACGCTCTTGTGGCCGCCTCCCTCCCTCACACCGACCCGGTCCATAAGGTCTCGATTATCTCCCGAGGCCGAGCGGGTGGCTATACCCTAAAAGTTCCTAGCCAAGATAAGAACCTGCGCTCCAAATCCGAATTTGAGGCTGAACTGGCCGTTCTTTTGGGTGGCTACGCGGCCGAGAAGATAACTTTTGATGAATTAACCACCGGCGCCTCCAACGACCTTCAGGTAGCCTCGGATATCGCGCGCCGAATGGTCGCCCAATATGGCATGTCCCCGATGGGTCCCGTCGCCTTTAACAACTCCGACAGCTCGGTTTTCTTGGGCAAGGAGTTCGGAAATTCAAAAAATTATTCCGAAGGCGTCGCCATGGAAATCGACACAGAAATTAAAACGCTAATCGCTCAGGCTTTAAAGAAAGCCAAAGAGATAATTGAAGAGAAAAAGGCCACTTTAGAAAAAATTGCTCAAGCTTTACTCGAAAAGGAAGTCCTGGAACAAAAAGAGTTTTACGCCCTTATCTAGTCCGGTTCTCTAACCAGACCCCAAAATGAGTCTTGTTTCAAGACTCATTTTGGTTTAAAGTTAACTCCAGAAATCAGGTGTGTACCTATCCGCTCCTTAGCGGAGCGGAGGCACTTATTATTTGAAAGTATAAATGGGTGTGTAGCTCAGCCGGTTAGAGCAACGCTCTTATAAGGCGTAGGTCCCAGGTTCGAGCCCTGGCACACCCACCGATGCTTTAAACCCCCGGGAGAATACTGGGACAATCAACTTCGTTCAAAATCATGTCCGGAGAGTCGCATAATCTGTCGCAATTTGCCAAAGAAAAATATTCTCACTATACTAGGCCCACTAATGGGGCGATTAGCTCAGTTGGTTAGAGCACTTGCTCGACACGCAAGAGGCCACAGGTTCGAGTCCTGTATCGCCCACCAGAAACGAATTAAACGGCTTTTTGGCAGGCTTAAAATTACTTCTTTGTACTGACCTACATTTTCGGTTTTCTGAAAAAGGATTTGTTGTATATTACAGCCGCAATAATAAGTAACG
>PCXO01000004.1:74003-91620 GCA_002771135.1 Candidatus Yanofskybacteria bacterium CG10_big_fil_rev_8_21_14_0_10_46_23 | reverse complement strand
CTATCCTGGGGCTGAAGAAGGTCCCAAGGGTTTGGCTGTTCGCCAATTAAAAGGGTACGCGAGCTGGGTTCAGACCGTCGAGAAGCTAATTATTTAGCTTTTGGACAGTCTGAATCCGAGGTTTGACATCATTGTACACGGCGGCCTTCTGCAGTAATGCAGAGGTGCGAAGTTGACTATATCGGTGGAATTCTACCATGACTAACAACTTGTCATGCGTTAGGATAATACCGAGGGAAGTCAGAAAATTTTAGAAAGATTTTGAGGTTAGTTGATAGTTATAGAAGTCTAAACTACTCAAAAAACAGAAAAAATATCTTGACCCCGTAGAGACCAAACGTCAACCATCCTAGATTTATTCCGGGATGAAGATATGGTCCGTATTTTGACCTGATATGCGTGAGACAGGTTGGTCTTTATCTGGTGTGGGCGTTGATACTTGAGGGGAGCTGCTCCTAGTACGAGAGGACCGGAGTGGACGAATCTCTTGTGTACCAGCTGTTCTGCCAAGAGCACTGCTGGGTAGCGAAATTCGGAACTGATAAGCGCTGAAGGCATATAAGCGCGAAGCAGACCCCAAGATTAGGTATCGTAGACTCGTGGAAGACGACCACGTTGATAGGGCGCAGGTGTAAGTCCCGTAAGGGATTGAGCCGAGCGCTACTAATGTCACTTGATTTCTCACAAGATTAAGCCTAGGTGTTTAATCCTTTCAGAAGTATATATATTTATAAAACCGTTTTTGCTCAGAAGTAAGGTGGTTATACTGGATGTGCTCCACCTGTTCCCATTCCGAACACAGAAGTGAAATTATCCAAGGCCGATGGTAGTCCTTTTGGGCGAGAGTAGGTAGCCGCCTTACTTCTGAGTAAAAACTTTCCTTGATTAGGTTCTTGAAAAACCACCCCGCCCTCTCTAAGGAGGCGGGGTGGTTTTGTTTTGACGACCGGTTAGGCTAAAATTAACCTATGGGGGCCGTCACTCGACTCTTAAAACAACTTATTTTTTTGATTATCTTCGGTCTTTTTATTGGCCTTGTTTTTTGGGGCCTTTCCCGGCTTGGCGACTCGGGACCGATCGTTCTTAATACGCCGCCCCCAATCCTTCCCCTTGAGACTCAAGATAGCCAGATTATTTCTGTGGGGGCGGATAACGACTATGATCTGTTGTTTCGAATTCGAAATCCGAATGTCCGTTTAGGGGCTTCTAGGGTTGCCTACGAGGTTGATCTCTTGGATGATCGAGGCAATCTGGTGGATAAACTAACGGGACAGACTTATATTTTGCCCGGTCAATTTCGATTTCTTTTAATTTCCCCCGTTCGGACCGAGGTTGCAATCAGTCAGGCGCGAATTAATTTTCAGGTTAATCGCTGGCAGGGTTTTAGTGAGCTTATTGCCCCGGAAGATATCGCCCTTGTCCCGACTCAGGGAAATTTTCGTCGAGATCACCCCAGCCTTTTTGCTCGTTACGAGGGGATCTTACGGAATAATTCCGACTTTGATTTAGCCACAGTCGATTTAATCGTCTTAGTTCGGGATTCTCAAAATAAAATTATTGCCACGAATCGGACCAATCTTCAGACCGTCCAAGCTCGATCCAATCGAGACTTCACTTTCGATTGGGCAGAACCGTTCTCCGGCTCTATTGAGAGGATTGAAATAGAGGCCTATACAAATCTGCTGGAGAATGATAATTTTCTAAAGCGCTACGGCAGTTTCGAAAACTTTCAAGCTTTTTAATCTCTATGCCCCTTTCGCTTCGAAGGTTAGACTGGCCCTTGTTTGGGCTGGCCCTAGCTCTCACCACAATTGGAATATTAACCCTCGGGGGGATCGGGTCGAGCGCCCAAAGTTTTTTTAATCGCCAGATAGTTTTTCTTCTGATCGGTCTGGGAGTAATGCTTTTGATCGCGAACTTAGACTATCGACTTTTTCGAAATTATTCGAGTGTTGTTTTAGGGATTTATTTTGTCGCAGTTATTCTCCTCTTGGTAGTTCTGCAGTTTAATGAGATCCGCGCCGTTCGGTCATGGATTTTTATCGCCGGATTTCAATTCGAACCTTCCGAGTTGGCCAAGTTGGGGGTAATTATTGTCTTGGCAAAATATTTTTCTCAGAAGCATATTGAAGCGCATCAGATCAGACATATTATCGTTTCTTTCCTCTATATTATTTTGCCGGCGGGGTTGATTTTGCTTCAACCCGATCTGGGTTCCGCCGCGATCTTTTTTATTATCTGGTTGGCAATTATTATGGCGATTGGCGTGCCCCGACGACACTTGGTGGCAATTTTGATTTTGGGCGCTATCGTTGTCACTATCGGTTGGGTCGGTTTTTTACAGGATTATCAGAAGAGTCGAATTATATCTTTTCTTGATCCGCTTACGGACCCACAAGGGGCGGGCTATAGCACCATTCAGTCTCGAATCGCTATCGGAGCCGGCGGATTTTGGGGGGCGGGTTGGGGGCGGGGGACACAATCGACGGGAGGATTCCTTCCCGAAGCTCACACAGATTTTATCTTTGCCGCCTTTGCTGAGCAATTTGGGCTGATAGGAATTTTGGCCTTGATGGCATTGTTATTCTTATTGATTTTTAGAGTCGCCCAGATCACTCAAAGAGCTAATAATAATTTTGCCAAACTTTTTGGGTTAGGGTTTATTGTCTTGATCGCGGCTCACGCGCTTTTAAGTATGGGGATAAATATCGGGTTGTTACCGGTTACCGGGATTCCCTTCTCTTTTTTAAGCTACGGGGGTAGCCACTTAGTTATACTTATGACCGGCTTAGGGTTGGTCCAGAGCATCAAAATTCACAGCAGTTATGCCTAAAATTGAAGTAAAATTTATCGAATCAGATCGACTGGGGGTCTCGCTTTTGGCCGGCGATAGTATCTCAGAGGTCCAAGAGCTGAAAATCGTTAAATCTCTTGCTCGAGATCTTATAAATTGTATTGACAATCTTCTAAAAAATAATAATATTATTGATGTAACCGATTTGGAACTTAAAATAAGCCAAAATCAAGTTGACAAAAATTCTATATCCTGTAGGATAGTCGAAGCAGTGTTGAAAGGAATGGCTTTTTAAGGCGGTCTTCCATTTGGCGCCCGGAGATAATCCCTAACGGCTGAGAGATTGTCTTCGTTAACCAAATTTATTTTTTGAAGGGGGAGGAAAATAATAATTAGTTTTAATATCTAAAAGGGCAACTCTGGCTAAGGGGGCGGGGTTGTTCGTCTTTATATTCCATGATAACCAGAAAACTATTTTCGCGTTATTCTTCGGTGGATGTTTTAGAGGTGCCCAATCTTGTTCAGGTTCAACTCGATTCTTATAACTGGTTTCTGGAGCAAGGTCTTAAAGAACTTCTGAGTGATATCTCGCCGGTCCGAGACTGGACCGAGAAGGAATATGAGCTTCATTTTAAAAACTACACTTTTGATGAGGCTAAGTATGATGAGGAAACGGCGCGAGAAAAGAATCTGACTTACGAAGCACCCCTTCGGGTTAAAATTAACCTTGTTAATTTAAGAACTAAGGACGAGAAGGAACAGGAGATTTATATTGGCGACTTTCCAGTCATGACGCCACGCGGAACTTTTATTATCAATGGGATCGAGCGAGTCGTTATCTCTCAATTGATTCGAAGCCCGGGGGTGTTCTTTTTTGGTGCGCGCTCGCTTCGCGCCAAGGGTCAGTTTGGAGCCAAGATTATTCCCGCTCGGGGGGCGTGGCTTGAGTTTGAGACCGATGGCAACGGCGTTATCTCCGTTCGAATTGACCGAAAAAGAAAAATTCCGGCGACCGCGTTGTTGCGAGCTTTTGGTGTAGGAACAGATAAAGAAATTTTAGAAAAATTCAAAGATGTGGACACAAACTCGGAAATGCAATTTATTCCCACGACGATTGTTCACGACCCCTCGGCCAATGAAGATGAGGGCCTGATTGAAGTTTACAAGAAGATTCGCCCGGGTGATTTGGCAACCGTTGAAAACGCTCGCCAGATGATCTACAACATGTTTTTTAATTTTTCTCGGTATGATCTTTCTCGGGTTGGCCGACATCGCATGAATGAGCGTTTTGGAGACAAGTTTGATTTAAATGAAAAACACCGCGTTATCAAGCCGGAGGATATTGTCAACACGATTCGAGAGATTATCCGATTGAATAACGATCCCAATGGTCACGAGGATAACATTGACCATCTTGGAAATCGGCGCGTAAAGACCCTTGGGGAGCTCCTCCAGGATAAGCTTCGCGTCGGCTTTTCTCGAATGGAGAGAATTATCAAAGATCGCATGAGTACCAGCGAGGCGGACTTGATCTCTCCGGCCCAGCTTATTAATCCTCGACCGTTCACGGCCGCCCTAAAGGAGTTTTTCTCCTCGGGGCAACTCTCTCAGTTTATGGACCAGATTAACCCGTTGGCGGAATTGGAGCATAAGCGCCGGCTCTCGGCGATGGGTCCGGGTGGGTTAACTCGAGAACGAGCCAGTTTTGAAGTTCGGGACGTCCATCCTTCCCACTATGGCCGGATCTGTCCAATTCAAACGCCGGAAGGGCCAAACATCGGTTTGGTCGGACACTTGGCTATCTACAGTAAAATTTCAGACTTGGGGTTTATCTTGACACCGTATAAGAAAGTTAAGAACGGTAAGATTACTGATGAGGTGATTTATCTGGGAGCTCATGAGGAGGAAAATTTTGTTATTGCGCAGTCGGGAGTTGAGATTAAAAACGGTAAAATTATTAACCGACAGGTTCTGGCTCGAATTAAGGGCGAACCCGGACTGGTTCCGGTCGAGGAGGTTGATTTAATCGATGTAGCTTTCCAGCAACCTTTCTCGGTAGCCACCTCGGTTATTCCCTTTTTGGAGCACGACGATGCCAACCGAGCTTTGATGGGCTCGAACATGCAACGTCAAGCGGTCCCGGTAATTAAACCAGAAGCGCCCTTGGTTGGAACCGGTCTCGAGGCGCGAGTCGCTTATGATTCGGGCGTGGTCGTAGTCGCTCAAGATAATGGGGTAATTGATGAGGTTGATAGCGCTCATATTGTTTTAAAATCGACTGCCGGCAAAAAGACGAATTATCCGCTCCGAAAACATTCTCGATCAAACCAATTTACCTCAATCAACCAACGGCCGATTGTGGCTAAGGGGCAAAAAGTAAAAAAGGGAGAAGTCATCGCTGACGGTCCCTCGACCGATGCCGGAGAGCTGGCTTTAGGGCAAAATATTTTGGCGGCTTTCATGTCCTATGAGGGCATGAACTTTGAGGATGCCATCGTTTTGTCTGAGGAGCTGGTGAAGCGAGACGTCTTCACCTCCGTTCACATTGAAGATTATACGGTTGATGTTCGAGAAACAAAACTTGGTCCGGAGATTACTACTTATGATATTCCCAACGTTGGGGAGGAGCGCCTAAAAGATCTTGACCCGGAGGGTATTATTCGAGTGGGAGCGGAAGTTCGAGGCCAAGATATTCTTGTCGGGAAAATATCGCCAAAGGGTGAAAGCGATTTAACCGCCGAGGAAAGACTTCTGCGGGCAATTTTTGGTGAGAAGTCGCGAGACGTTAAGGACACTTCTCTCCGATTAGATCATGGCAAAAAAGGACGCGTGGTTGGGGTGAAAATATTTTCTCGAGATCAGGGCGATAAACTTCAAGCGGGAGTTATAAAGTCAATTCATATCTCGGTTGCCCAACTTCGGAAGGTTCAAGTTGGTGACAAGTTGGCCGGTCGACACGGAAACAAGGGGGTCATTTCGGCGATTTTACCTCAGCAAGATATGCCGTTTAGCGCCGACGGGACTCCCGTGGAAATGATTTTAAGTCCGTTGGGGGTTATCTCGCGAATGAATATCGGCCAGATTCTCGAAACTCATCTGGGTTACGCCGCCAAGAAGCTTGGTTATCACGCCGCCGTTCCGTCAATGGGTGGGCCGGCTGAGGGGGAAATTATCGCTGAACTTAAAAAAGCGGGTATCCCCGAGGATGGCAAAATCCAACTTTTTGATGGAAAAAATGGCCTTCCCTTTCAACAGAAGACAACGGTTGGAATCATTTATTTCTTAAAGTTGGAACATATGGTTGAAGACAAACTTCATATGCGATCAGTTGGTCCCTACTCTTTAATCACCCAACAACCGCTTGGCGGAAAGGCGCAATTTGGCGGTCAGCGTTTTGGAGAAATGGAAGTTTGGGCGCTTGAAGGTTATGGGGCGGCCCACACCCTCCAAGAGATGCTTACCATTAAGTCCGACGATGTTTTGGGTCGAGCTAAAACTTACGAGTCAATTGTTAATGGCGAACCCATTCGAGCCCCGCATGTGCCGGAATCCTTTAAGGTTCTTCTTTCTGAGATCAAAGGATTGGGGCTTAACATTGAGTTAAAAGAAAATTAATCATATGTATAATTTTTCATCCCTTCAGATTAAGATTGCCTCGCCTGATGATATTCTAGAGTGGTCCTATGGTGAGGTTACCAAACCGGAGACAATAAATTATCGAACCCAAAAACCCGAACGCGACGGTCTCTTTTCGGAAGCAATTTTTGGGCCGACTCGAGATTGGCAGTGTTATTGTGGGAAGTATGGTCGGATCCGCTACAAGGGGATTATTTGTGATCGTTGTGGGGTTGAGGTTACTCGTTCAATTGTCCGACGCGAGCGCATGGGCCATATTCAACTGGCCAGTCCGGTTGCGCACATTTGGTTCTTCCGAGGGATTCCTTCGCGATTGGCAACAATTTTAAATGTCTCGGTTCAAGATTTAGAGAAAGTGGTCTATTTCGCCGGTTATATTATTTTAAATGTTAATGAGGATCTGAAAACGGAGGCGATGAAAAAGATTGAGTCTGAATTTCGAGCCAAAATTAAGGCGGCGGGTGATGCCGGCGATCGTGACGAGCTTCGGGAGCAACGGGAGCGGGAGAAGGCCAATCTGAAGTCTTTATCTAAATATCGGATTCTCTCGGAGATTGAATTCAGGGAACTTTCCTTAAAGTATGGGGAGGTTTTTGAGGCGGGGATTGGAGCCGAGTCAATCCGAGATTTGTTAGCGGAAATGGATCTCGAGGCGATTATCAAGGAAATTGAGGATGAGTTGAAAATAATCGAAACGGCCTCGGTTCGAAAAAAGATTCATCGCCGGCTGAAGTTAATTAAGGGGTTGTCTCGAGCCGGTTTGCGACCGGAGTGGATGATTCTGACGGCCCTGCCGGTTATTCCGCCGGCACTTCGGCCCATGGTTCAACTCGAGGGCGGGCGTTACGCCACCTCAGATTTAAATGACCTCTATCGACGGGTTATTAATCGAAACAATCGATTGAAGCACCTTATCGAGCTTAACGCGCCCGAAGTTATCACTAAAAATGAAAAGCGAATGCTACAGGAGGCGGTGGATGCTTTAATTGATAATTCGATGCGTCGCGGTCAAACAACCGTGGCGGCTTCGACCGGACAACGCCGGGCCCTGCGTTCTCTAGCGGATATGCTCAAAGGAAAGCAAGGTCGCTTTCGACAAAATCTTCTTGGGAAACGAGTCGACTATTCGGGCCGAAGCGTTATTGTTATCGGTCCGGAATTGAATATTTATGAATGTGGTTTACCCAAATATATGACTTTGGAGCTCTTCAAGCCATTTGTTATTAATAAATTGATCGAGCGCGAATTGGCCCATAACATTCGAAGCGCGAATCGTCTAATTGAACAGGGAACCCCGGAAGTTTGGGAGGTTTTGGAAAAAGTCATCGAAAACAAACTTGTTCTTTTGAACCGGGCGCCGACCCTTCACCGCCTTGGCGTCCAGGCTTTTAAGCCTCGGCTGATTGAAGGGAAGGCGATTCGAATCCCGGCCCTACCAACGCGCGCCTTTAACGCCGACTTTGATGGTGATCAAATGGCGGTTCACTTGCCGATTACGGATGCGGCTCAAAAAGAAGCTCACGAGCGAATGTACGCCCGTCATGGCATTCTCAAGCCTTCAAGCGGTGATCCGGTTGCCGGAGCAACACATGACATGACTTTTGGTTGTTTCTATTTAACCTCCACGGTTGAGGGGGCTATGGGTGAGGGCCGATACTTTTCTTCTGAATCAGAGGCGGGCCTGGCCTATGAGAAGGGCATAATTGATGTTCGGGCCAAAATAAAAGTAAAAATTAACTATAGCAAGAAAGGCCCAGAGGGCACGGGGATTATTGAGACGAGTATGGGACGGATGATCTTCAACCGGATTATGCCGGAGGATTTTCCCTACATTAATCGAGCCTTGAAGCAATCTGACCTTCGCGATCTTGGGGGCGAGATTTTGGTTAAATATGGGGAGGATCAAGCCGTGGACTTCTTAGATAAAGTTAAAAATCTTGGTTTCCACTATGCAACGGTTTCCGGACTGTCTTGGTCTATGGCCGATATCCGAATTCCTAAGGAAAAAACGAAATTAATTAGTGATGCTGATAAAATTATTGATCAAAACCAAAGCCTTTATGACCAAGGGTTACTAACCCCCTATGAGAAGAAGACCAAAGCGATTGAGCTCTGGACGCATGTTAAGAGTGAGTTGGAAGGTTTTGTCAGAGGGCAGTTCACCTCGGAAGATCCGGTTTTCATGATGGTTGAGTCAAAGGCGCGGGGGAATTGGTCGACCGTCAACCAACTCTCAGGAATGCGAGGTTTAATGACTAAACCAGACGGTGAATTAATGGAACTCCCAGTCAAGGGCTCTTTCAAAGAGGGTCTAAATGTCTTGGAATACTTTATTTCAACTCACGGGGCTCGAAAGGGGCTTGTTGATACTGCCCTTAAGACAGCGACGGCTGGCTATCTGACCCGTCGTTTGGTTGATGTTGCCCAAGATGTTGTTGTTCGAGAAGAAGATTGTCAAGACACGCAGGGTTATTTGGTCCGAGGCGAAGACGGTCGTTTCACGGGTGAAACCTTGGGTCGCCGAGTGATCGGCCGAACTTTAGCCGGTCCGGCCCGAGATAAAGAAAATAAAATTATCGCTCGATCGGGAACTTTAATTACAGGAGATATTGCCCAACAAATTGACGCGGCTCAGATTCAAGAAGTTTCCATTCGGTCTCTGATCACTTGTAAGTCCGTCGATGGCATCTGTCAGAAGTGCTATGGCATCGATCTTTCCAAGAATAAAATTGTCGAGATTGGAGAAGCAGTCGGAATCGTTACCGCTCAGGCTATTGGTGAGCCGGGGACACAGCTGACGATGAGAACCTTCCACACCGGGGGTGTTGCCTCGGGAAGCGATATCACCATGGGTTTACCTCGAGTTGAGGAAATCTTTGAGGCGCGGAGTCCTTCCGCCAAGGCGGTGGTCTCTGATGTTGACGGGAAGGTTATTGCAATTGAAGAATCAGACAAACATAAGACCGTTGTCGTCGAAATTGAAAAAGGCAAGCCCAAAGAATTTCTAATCCCCAACAGTTTTGGTGTGGCTGTTGAGACGGGCGAATTAATCACCGTGGGGCAGGCTTTGAGCGAGGGCCATATTGATCTAAAGGACCTTTTTAAATTAACCAAAGATATCCGAGAAGTGGCCCGGTACATTATCCGAGAGGTCCAGAGTGTCTATTTTGCTACGGGCGAGGGCATAAATGAAAAGCATATCGAGCTGATCGTTCGACAGATGTTTTCTCGGGTTAAGATTACGAACCCCGGTTCCACGGAGCTAATCGCCGGTGATGTTGTTGAGCGACGCCAACTTTTAGAGGCCAATATTGCGGCTCGATCTCGGAAAGGTCTTGAAGCGGAATTTGAACAGCTCTTGCTGGGGATTACCAGAATCTCACTTTCAACCGAGAGTTTCCTGTCCGCCGCCTCTTTCCAAGAAACGGCTCGGGTTCTGATTGATGCCTCTACCGCTGGGAAAGAAGATAAGTTGAGAGGATTAAAGGAAAACGTTATTATCGGTCGATTGATCCCGGCCGGGACCGGTTATGGCGTCGATATCAATGACATTTTTTCTCAAGAAGAGGAAGAAATTAATTTGGCCGAGCCCCCTAAGCTAGGTGGTGAAGAGATGATTTTGGAAATTGAAGATGAGGCCAGTCTTGACGACGATGATGAGGAAATTTCGACACCAGACGAGGTCGAGGAGAGCTAGCCTTTGAAATTTGGTCTCAAAAATTTAAAATCCCCTCTGATTTTTGGAATCTCGAGGGGTTTTAAATTGGAAATTTTCCGTTGAAAAAAGGTATTCGGTTGCTATACTGATACTATGGCCGGCAAGAAGGGTAAGAAGAAAAACAAACAAGATAAGAAAAAGGAAGCTAAACCCCTATTTAGCTTGTCACCGGAGACTAAAAACAGTATTTGGGGGGTGTTGAGTTTTGCTGTTGCCACAATTAGCGTCCTGGCTTTTATTGGCCGGGCGGGGATTGCGGGCGAGATTTTCTCTAATGCCACGCAGATTTTGTTCGGCTGGGGCTTGTTCTTAATTCCCCTTTCTCTGGTCATGCTGGGAGCTACTTTCTTTCGATCTCTTTCAAGCGACGTTCACTCCGGAGCGGTTTGGGGGACAATCTTATTTGTCCTTTCATTTCTAGCGATTTTTTATATTTTGGGCGAGGGGGCTTTCCAGGACCGAATCGATCAAGGCGGATATTTGGGGGTTGCCTTGGGTTATCCGCTCCTTCACTTCTTTGGTTTTACGGCGGCTTTTATTGTTTTGATTTTCCTACTCTTGGTTTCTATTCTGATTTCCTTGGATATCCCGGTCCATAACTTTTTCATGCGGGAGGAGAAAGATTCGGAGGGGAGTAAGGAAGCAATCGGTATGCCGGTTAAAGAGGCAATCGTTATTAAGCGGGGAGCCCAAATCATGAAGGACGGCGATGATAAAAAACCCTTGGCAAAATTGACCAACGCCGAGATGGAGGAAAAAGAATTTAAGATCAAACCCAGCTCGACTTCGGGAAAATGGGTCTTGCCCCCAGCCACCCTACTTTCCGCCGATGACCAACACCCCAAATCAGGAGATATCAGCGCGAATGTCAATATTATCAAGCGGACTCTCGCTAATTTTGGAATTGATGTTGAGATGGGAGAAGTTTCCGTTGGACCAACCGTTACCCAATATACCCTTCGCCCGGCGGTGGGGGTTAAGTTGAATCGGATCACCGCTCTTCAAAATGATTTAGCCCTAGCCTTGGCGGCTCATCCCATTCGAGTCGAGGCTCCGATTCCGGGGAAATCTTTGGTGGGGATCGAGGTTCCTAATGCCCAGTCGGCAATTGTTGGGATGCGAGACCTCATTGATTCTAAAGAATTCATCAAGAGCCCATTTTTTCTCCCTTTGGCGATGGGTCGCGATGTTGCGGGTTATCCGGTCTATGCCGGTCTTGAAAAAATGCCCCACCTTCTTATTGCCGGAACCACCGGTTCAGGAAAGTCAGTTTCTATAAATACAATTATTCTGTCGCTTCTTTATCGATATTCTCCCGATCTTTTGAAATTTATCATGATTGATCCTAAGCGGGTTGAATTAAGTTTATACAATAACATTCCGCATTTGATTACCCCCGTTATTGTCGATAACAAAAAAGCCGCCAGCGCCCTAAAGTGGGTTGTCCGAGAGATGGAGCGTCGTTATCAAGTTCTTTCTGAAAAGGGTGTTCGTGATATTTTTTCTTACAATGAGGTGCTTAAAAAAGAGGTTCCGCCAATGCCTTTCATTGTCGTTATTATCGATGAACTGGCAGACTTGATGGCCTCTTTTGGAAAGGATGTCGAAGGCTCAATTGTTCGCTTGGCTCAAATGTCTCGAGCGGTGGGAATCCACTTGATTGTCTCCACCCAGCGACCCTCGGTGGAAGTTATCACCGGTTTGATTAAGGCCAACATTACTTCCCGGGTCGCCTTTCAAGTGCCCTCACTTGTTGATTCCAGAACTATTCTTGACGCTTCGGGGGCGGAGCGCTTGCTTGGTCGAGGTGATATGCTTTTACAGAGCAATGACTCTTCTAAACCACGTCGCGTTCAGGGGGCCTTAGTCTCCGAGAAGGAAATTAAAAAAATAACCGAATTTATAAAGGATCAGGCCGATGGTTTGGTCGGCGAAGAAATTGGGGAGGAGAATAATCTTTCTGTGGATTTAGATCAGGCTGTCCAATCGGCTGATCAAACAGACGGTGACGTTGATGATGACCTCTATGAGCAAGCTCAGGCCGCAGTTATCCAAGCCCAGAAGGCTTCGGCCTCAATGCTCCAGCGACGTCTTCGGGTTGGCTATGCTCGAGCCGCTCGCTTGATTGATATCATGGAAGACAAGGGTATTGTCGGGCCACAAGATGGGGCTAAACCGCGTGAAGTTTATGTTGCTCGAGATGGGGATGATGGTTCGACGGCTAGCGTAATCGATGAAGAATCTGGAGAAATTTAATAAGTAGTTCACATATATGGCTTTAAAGAAAAGTAAGATCCAAGAACCCAAAAAATCGGTAAAAAGTGTTGAGAAATCAGCCGATTCCCAGAAGGCTTTTAAGGCGGTTGATTTGGCGGTCAAGGAAATTCAACAAAAATATGGTGAGGGTTCGATAATGAAGTTGGGTCAAGCTCAAAAAGTTGATGTTGATGTTATCCCAACCGGTTCAATGTCCTTGGATTTGGCCCTTGGCGTCGGCGGAATCCCCGCCGGTCGAGTAATCGAAATCTATGGTCCGGAGTCTAGTGGGAAAACAACCCTCGCTTTGCATGTCAGCGCTGAAGCTCAGAAGAAAGGAGGCTTGGTCGCTTTTGTCGATGCCGAGCATGCTCTTGATCCCGAATACGCTAAAAAGTTGGGGGTAAAAATCGATGATTTGTTAATCTCTCAACCCGACACTGGCGAACAGGCCTTGGAAATTGTCGAGACGTTAGTTCGGAGCGGGGGCATTACTTTGATCGTGATCGATTCTGTAGCCGCGCTTACCCCAAGGGCCGAGATTGAAGGAGAAATGGATCAACAGCACGTTGGTCTTCAGGCACGCTTGATGTCCCATGCCCTGAGGAAGTTAACCGGGATAATGGGGAAATCAAAAACCACGGTTATCTTTCTGAATCAAATTCGACATAAAATTGGTATAATGTTTGGGAATCCTGAAACAACCCCCGGCGGGTTAGCCTTAAAATTTTATTCCTCGGTTCGGCTGGAAATCCGTCGAGCCGCGCAGATTCAATCGGGGGAAAGCATCATTGGGAACCGAGTTAAGGTGAAAGTTGTCAAAAACAAGGTCGCCCCCCCTTTTCGAACGGCGGAATTTGATATACTATATAATGAAGGTATATCCAGAACCGCTGACTTGATAAATGTCGGGGTTCAACAAGAAGTTGTTGAGCGATCTGGAGCGTGGTACAAATTCGGAGAAGAAAAACTGGGACAGGGGATGGAGGCGGCACGCCAATTTATAAAAGATAATCCGGAGATAGAGCGTAAGATTGTAAGCGCAATAAAAAAAGAAATCCTAAGAAAGCAATAATGGATAGGCAAAAGAAAAACCCCGCCTTATGTATGGCGGGGTTTTTCTTTATTTCGAGTTATTCCTCTGGCGCTGGTCTCACCGGCTGGTTGGATCGAATCTGAGCCCGAGTGTAGGGTAAAAAACCCATAAAGCGAGCAATCTTGACCGCGTTAGCTACGCGACGCTGGTCCTTTGTCGATAGACCCGTATATTTATGATTCTTGATCCTGAATTGACTATCTAAAAACTTTCGGAGGGCGTCGCTCTTCTTATAGTCAATCATATCTAAATTCTTTTCGTTTTTCTTAGGCATGGCTTCGGTTTAAAAGGGGATATCGTCGGGATTAATAGCTTTCTCGTCTTCTATCTCCTTGTCGCTTATGATCGGTTCGTCTTGGCCGATAACCGGGATATCATCAAAATCATTTTCTTGACTGGTCGGAGCGGGTTTAGTCGAGGGGCCCGGCTGAATCGATTCTCGGGGATCATATCCTGCGGGTCGGGTTCCGGCCCCAGCGTTGGCGCTTCGAGGTCCGAGTTGAAGGTTCTCGGCAACAATCTCAGTGGTATAACGTTTTACATTGTCTTGGCCGGTCCAATTTCGGGTTTGGAGTCGCCCCTCAAACATGGCTAAGCCCCCCTTGGCTAAATACTGACCGGCAATATCGGCCAGTCGGCCCCAGGCAACGATGGTGTGAAACTCAACATTCTCTTGGCGTTGACCATTTTTGTCCGTCCAGTTTCGATTTGTAGCCACTCGGATGGTGGCGACTTGTTGGCCGGATTGAGTAGTTCGAACTTCCGGGTCAGCGGCCAAGCGGCCAATAATTATAACGCGATTTAAATTCATAAAATAATCTAACCGATATTTTGGATAACCTCATCCAATTGTTTATCGAGTTCCTCGGGCTTGGCCTGAGTCTCTTTTTTCTTATCGCTGGTTGAGAATTCCGATTTATCCGACTCGCCTTTTGAAGATTTGTCTCGACGAGTGATGGTCAATTGGGTTTCTTTATTCAGGATGACAAAGCGGATAATTTTATCGTGGAGCTTAAGGATCGGATTTAACTCCTCAATCGCTGGAGTTGGGGCTTTAAAATTTATGGCTCCGAAAAAGGACTGGGTTTTCCGCTCAATCGGGTAAGACAGGCGCATTCGACCCGGGGCTTGAATATTTTCGACCACGCCACCGTGATCGGTGATTATTTTTTTGAGCTCTTCAACTTCGGTTGCCACCTCGGTTTCGTCTAGCTCAGAGTTTAAGTGAAAACCGACCTCATAGCTTCGGCTTTCGACCTCAAATTTTGTTTCCGTTGTGTCCATATTTAGCCCTCTGATATTAGCAATGAAAGTAATAAAAGTCAATTAAAACAAGCAAATCTATATTTTTATGTCGACCACGTCACCGTCTTGGGTTAAATAGTCGCGACCGACCAATTGGATGAGCCCTTTGGTTTTCGCCTCGAGCCAAGAGCCGGTTTCAACCAATTTTTGCCAATTAATAACCTCGGCCCGGATAAACTTCTTTTCAAAGTCAGTATGAATGGCTCGAGATGATTTTGGCAGAGTCATTCCGGCGGGGGCGGTCCAAGCATGAGTCTCGGTTTCACCTGTGGAAAAAAACGTGATCAAGTTTAAAAAGTCATAGGCTTTCTTAATCAAACCGTTTAATCGAGATTGCTCGAGTCCAAGGTCGGTCAAATAAAGTTCTTTTTCCTCGATGCTACTCTGGGCTAAGAGTAATTCAAAGTTGGCCGAGAGGACAACAAAGGGTCGACCGGCTAAGGCTCTTTGGAGGGTTGCATTGGGTTGCCAGTTGGCTTTTATCTGATCTTCGGAGGCGTTTAGGGCAAAGATGACCTTTTTTTGGCTCAAGAGATCTAATTCGGGCAGATTATTGTCGGCCCCTTTCTCCTTTTTGGCGCGTTTCTCTTTTGTTTGAAGGTCGGCTAACTCTAGTTCAGTTTCAATAATCTCAATGTCCTCAGCCGAATCGATTTTGCCGTGGACATGATTGATTGACTCGCTTTCAAAGACGCGAACGACATGGACGATAAGGTCAACTTCCCGGATGTGGGCTAGGAATTGATTACCGAGGCCTTCCCCCTCCGAAGCCCCCTTTATCAAACCGGCAATGTCCACAAATTCAATGGTGGTCGGCACAATTTTGGCCGAGTGAGAAATTTTCGCTAACTGGCTGAGGCGCTCGTCAGGCACTTCAACCACGCCCACATTAGGGTCAATGGTGGTGAAGGCAAAATTTGAAATCCCCACCTTCTTTTGGGTCAGAGCTTCAAACAGCGTTGATTTTCCAACATTGGGCAGGCCAACGATTCCAACTTTAAGCGACATATCTCAAAATAGTTTAGGGGATTAGTCAATTAAAAGCAATGCGTGGGGATTGTTTTTTGAGACTGTTTTTGTTACTTTACACTTTGTTAAAAAAGGGGTCCTTTAAAAAAGATATCTAAAGATATTTAAAGAAAGGGGAATAAAATGTCGCAAAGATTTTTTTGCTCTGGGGAAGACTCCCTCGAATTACATTTGAGAGATATGCGCCGGTTTAAAAGAATCTCCAAACAGGAGATTTCAGAAATTCTAGAGGAGTACTTGGAAACCGGTGATCTTGAGTCTCGAGACTTACTAGTCTTGCACAACTGGCGCCTTGTTCTCTGGGTCGCCAGAAAATTTTGGGTTAAAATCCAATTCTCCCAAAAGGACCAAGGTCTATCGTTATCAGACTTGGTTCAAGAGGGTTATATTGGTTTTTTAAGGGCAGTCGATCGATTTAATCCCGATGATGTTCGGAAAGCATGTCTCACGACTTTTGCTGTCAACGTGATTAGATCCGTAATTCGCCGGGCCATCTCCGATAAAGGTCTTACCATCCGGCGGCCGGCGCATCTGGGGGATCTACACGCAAGAATAGATCAAGCAAAAAATTACTTGGAAATGATTTCGGGCCATTGTCCGAGCGCGGAGGAGATTGCTGGGGAGTTAGAAATTCCCTTGAAGACGGTTCGACGTGAATTAGGAGGGATCGATTCCTTAATCCCTCTACCCTTGTTGAGCTACCGTCTCCCGGACAAATCGACTTTAGGGCCGGCTTCAATTCAAGAGGCCGAGGCGCAGATCTTCCTTAGCCTGGCTAGGGTGGCGGTTCTTCTGGAGATTGTCACCAAATTTAGAAATTTCTCCGAGAGGAATCGATTAATCTTCGAAGGCCGGTATGGCCTCAGCGGTCAGTTCAAGCTGGTAACGTTAGAATCCATTGCTCAAGGCCTTGGGCTAACCCGGTCAAGAATTGACCAGATTTTGAAAAAGACTTGGGGCAAAATCTCTCGTTCTCCAGCTCGGATAAAAACCGAGGCTGAGCTTATAAAGACGCTTAGGGGGATTCGGGAGCTAAAAAATCTTTTAGAACTAGAAATTTCTCTGGGCGACTTACCCAAGAGCAATATTGGCTTGCGGGCCTTGGAGCAGGAGCGGATTTTGTCTAGACTCGGTAACCTGACGCAAGCCCGGAAAAATGGGCAGGACCATTTTCTCGATCGGTCATTGGGTTTGGATTTAAGGCCCGATGATGGCCAAGAAGAAGTGGTTGTTAAGGTAGTTTGTAAATATCTCTGCCTGATCCCAAGAGAAGTGAAGGGCGGAGGAAGAGGAAGCCAACAGATTACCCAAGCTCGGAATTTAGGGATCTTCTTACTGGTCTCTTGCTTCAGGGTTAAGGAATCTCGGGTTGCCCGGTTTCTCAGGTTGAGTCCATCATCTGTACATTATGGCTACCAAAAAATCAGGGCCGAGGTTCAAAGAGACGAAGAATTCAGGGATTTTGTTCGGGGCTTGGAGACAAAAGTGAGACAGGCTCAAGTAGAAGTTAACGGTTAAGATTCTTACCCCGTTCCGACTCGATATCGAGTCGGAACGGGGTTTTTATTCGCAAACAAAAAGCCGTGGGTTAACCACGGCCATCTTCCTCCTCTCTTTTATCGATTTCTCGCTGGCCCTCTTGAAGCCCTCGGATTGTAAAGAAAACGGCGATAACGCCTATAATCACTAGGGTAACTATCATTTCTCCGTTTCTCCTGTTAAAGAACGCCGATTTTTTCCTTGACCTCGGTCAAAGTTTGGTCGGCTAAAGATCGGGCCCGCT
>PCXO01000004.1:61069-73975 GCA_002771135.1 Candidatus Yanofskybacteria bacterium CG10_big_fil_rev_8_21_14_0_10_46_23 | reverse complement strand
CTAGGTCGGACTTAAAATCAACATAATTCTTCTCGGCATACTCTTTCTCTAAATCAGCAATATCCTTGCCTGAGAGCAGATGATAAATTGTCAGCAGGTTACTAATGGCGGGTTTCTCTTCAGAATCAAATCGAATAACGCTTTCCGAATCCGTTATCGCTGATTTAATTTTTAGGATAATCTCCTCCGGGCTGTCGGATAGGGCAATTCCCTCATCGCCGGTTTTGGACATTTTGCTCTCGGGGTTTTTAAGGGAGCGGATCCGCTCGCCTTGGCTTTTGAGGATTTTTACGGCGGGGAAAGTTTCCCCGAAGAGACTGTTAAATTTTTTAGCAATTTCGTTAGTGATGTCGATATGGGCCTTCTGATCATCACCGACCGGGACGCTATCAGTTTTATAAACTAAAATATCGGCGGCCATTAAGGTTGGATAGGTTAAAATACCCACATTATTTTGCCAATGACTAGTAGCTTGAGCCTGTTTTTCTTTATAGGTGGGGAGTCGATCCAGCCAGCCCAGTGGCGTAATCGTATTAAAAATCCAAGCCAATTCGGTATGTTGCGGGATTTGAGATTGGCGAATCAAAAGTGGTCCGCCAGCTGGCGGATTGGGATTAACGCCGGCGGCTAAAAAATCTAAAACGGTATCGAGGACTTGTTGCTTGTAGCTTTTTGGATCGAAGGGAGTCGTGATCCCATGATAATCAACTACGGCGAAAATTGACTGTTCGGCCTGATCTTGAAGTTCAATCCAATTTTTTATGGCCCCTAGATAATTACCGAGATGGAGTCGGCCCGAGGAGCGGATTCCGGAAAAAACTTTCATATATTAAATAGGTTACTCTATTTTGGTTAAAAACAAAAACCCTGTCTACTTTGACAGGAGTAGGCCAATGATGAAAGGCCCGACAGATTAACGTCGAGCTGGTTGAAATAAGGGTCTTAAATTCTCAAAGATCAATCTAATTGCGCGGATAAATTCCGCGCAGATTGGACACCGAACTCGAACTTGATCAGGTGCCAATTCTCCCCGCAAAGATTTCAAGAAATCTCTGGCAAGGACACTACCGTCAGAAACTGGAATCGAGGTCCCGCAGATATGGCAAGTTGCGGTCATTTTAGAGTCTCCCAACTTTCCTGAGGGGGCCTAGATACAGATATAGTGTTGCCATTTTGCGATGACGTCTCGGCATTCATCGCAACAAGCGTCAAACTCTTGTCCCGAGACAACCCGGAATCGAAGGCGGGCTTTCTCCAGCGGCATCCCATAGCGATTATTGTGATGGCGACATTGGTCATTATCACACATATATTTTGCCTCCATCCTCAGCTTGCCGTCTTCAACAACGTGAAATTGCATGATTCTCTCCTTTTTTCTGATACCAAAGTTAGGATATATTTTCGGCTAATTACAGTCAATCCGAAACAAAACCCCCGCCGCCAGTTATGGCGGCGGGGGTTTTAGGGTTAAGATTAAACCTCGATCACCACCGGCAAGACCATCGGTCGGCGAGCGGTTTTTTGAAAAAGGAGCCGGCCAATTTCATCGCGGATCAAGTCCTTGATGTAGCTGTCGTTAACCGGAGTAGCTGATTTTTTCTCGATCATGATCTTCAATTTTCGGCGAACCTCCATCAAGAGATCTTTATTGTCCTTTAGATAGACGAAGCCTCGCGAGATAATATCAGGACTTTTATCAAGTTTCCCGGTTTTGCTGTTGATTAAAGCAATAACCACAAACATGCCATCTTCGGCCAAGACTTGGCGATCTCGCAAAACGACGTTACCCACGTCACCAACGCCAAGGCCATCCACCATGACATAATCGGAAGGGGCGACCTCTTTGTCAAACCACCATTGATCAGGCAAAAAATGGACAATCGAGCCATTGTCGGCGATGATAACCCGATCTTCCGGAAGGCCCAGTTCCTTATTAGCCAATTTTCCAAGGGTGACGGTCATTGAATAGTGGCCGTGAACCGGGAAGAGGAAAGTTGGTTTGGTATAGGTAATCATCTTGAGCAAATCTTCTTGATTGCCGTGACCGCCGGTGTGGATGTCCATCATGTTATAGTGGTAAACTTTTAAGCCAGACCGATAGAGCATATCTTTCAGGCGTTGAATGGAGCGTTCGTTGCCCGGGATAACCGATGAGGAAAAAATAACACTATCATTTTTCGTGGCTTGAATGTGGCGATGCTCCCGATTGACGATTCGCATCAGGACCGCTCGATCCTCGCCTTGCGCGCCCGTGGCAATGACGGTGACTTGGTTTCGAGGGTAGCTATCAATCTGATTGACGGAAATCTCCGTTCCTTTCTGCATTTTTATATAGCCTAATTTTTTGCTGATCTCGGTGTTACTCTTCAAGCTGTAGCCGTCGAAGACCACCTTCCGGCCGTATTTTTCGGAGAGGGTGATTAATTGTTGGATCCGGTTGATCATTGAGGAGAAAGTCCCCACAATCAACATCCCCTCGGCCTCTCTGAAAATCTGCTCCATATTGTCTTGAATATCGGCCTCGGACATGGAGTGGCCGGGTTTTTCAGCGCCGGTGGAGTCAATCATCAGGGCCAGTACCCCGCGCTCGCCAAAAGATTTAATTTTTTCGATGTCAGCCGGCTTTTCGTTAATGGGTTGATCGTCAAACTTAAAGTCTGAGGAGAAAATAACATTGCCCACGGGGGTTTGAATATATAGCCCCAAATCATCGGGGATACTGTGATTCACTTGAAAAAATTCCACGGTGAAATATTGACTGATTTTCTCAACATCGCCATCTTTGACCAGTTGAAATTTCAAGGCCGGTTTATCCGGGAACTCCATGTGGCGCTTAATTGTGATTCCCCGGGTTAACTCTGCGGTATAAATATCGGGGTTGCCCAATTTCTCTTGAACATAGGGGACGGCGCCAACGTGATCCATGTGGCCATGAGTCAAAATTAGAGCTTGAATTTTATCTTTGCGCTCTTCCAGATAACTCGTGTTGGGAATCAGGAAATCAATTCCGGGCATATCTTCTTCGGGGAACATAATGCCGGCGTCAATAACCAAAATCTCATTCTTATATTCGAGGGCGTACATATTCTTGCCGATCTCCCCGATCCCTCCTAGGGGGATAATTTTCAGCGTATCATCGACTTTCCCGTTGGCGGCCTGCGGGGTGCCGACCTTCCCATCGTGAATGTTCGTGGGGGGGAGACGACGCTGGGTGGCTAGCTTCGGGCGATCCATGAAGCCCTTTCGTGATCGACGATTGGCCGACCGACCTCTCGAGCCGGATGGCTCATTTTCTTTTTTTCTTTCCATACAACAACAAGAACGACAAATCTATTTGGAGTTCTTGAGAATTATTACTTTAAACTAGTGCCTGGGGGGAGATTTGAACTCCCACGGACGAAAGCCCACAGCGCCCTGAACGCTGCGTGTCTACCAATTCCACCACCCAGGCCGGGCGGTAAAGTGTCGAGAGATGCTCTGATAGCTTCTGAATTATAACACCAAAAATACCTAAGTCAAACTGATTCAGGGCTAGCCCTCCTTCGAAACTCGCTTAGTTTTTACGTACCAAGTATTGATGGAGTCGAATCGATCCGAAGGGATTGAAACCAAACGAATTTCGAGGCCTTTGACTTTTTTGCTGGGCGCGTAGAGATAATCGGGGGAGTAAAGGAAAATCGCGGGGGCATCTTCCAGAAGAATCTTTTGAAAATCATCATACTTTTGGGCCCGTTCAATTGGGTTAATCGTTTGCCGGGCGTCCTCCAACAGATTGTCCGCCGAGTTGTTGTCGTATAATGCCAAGTTCAAGCCGGGGTCAGTCTTTTGGGAAGAGTGCCAGAAACTGAATGGGTCCGGATTTGGGCTTAAAATTTCACCGAAAAGAAGGGACTCATAATCGCGACGCCGAATCCTTTGTTGAATTTCGCCAATTGGCAGGACAATAATATCGATACTGGCTCCGATTTTTTCCCACTGTTGTTCTATGATTTGGGCGACGGCGACTAATTCGGGCCAATCGGAGGTGGTGATTGATAGATTTAATTCTCGGTTATTTCGAGTTCGGATGCCCCTTTCATCTCGTGGCCAGTTCCCGTTATCAAGAATTTGGTTTGCGAACTCAAGGTCGAATTTGTATTTTGTGGTGACTTCGCCAATATGTAAAATGTCGGGCAGAACCGGCGAGTGGACGACTGTTCCGCTTCCGTTTAAGACCTCAGTTACCAGGGCTTCTCGGTCGGTCGCGTAATTCAGGGCTAATCGAATATTTTTATCATCAAGCACGGGATTATTATTCTGATTTAGAAAAATCCCAAAGTATCGGGGGATTTGAACGGACTGAACATTGAGGCGGTTACTCAAACTAAAGTTTTTCAAATTTTTTGAAGAAATCAAACTTAAGCCGTCAACCCCGCCCTGCTTATAGCCTTGGAGCATCGCGTCTTCAGAAGCGAAGAAAACAAACTCCAAATTATCAATAAAAGGCCGGCCTTCATAGTAATTTTCAAATGATTTTAATTTTAGGGATTTTACTCGGCCTTGATTATCTTTTTTTAACTTTTCGAAAACATACGGGCCGGAACCGATTGGCTGGAGGTTAAGCTCCGAGAGAGAAAAAGCATTGGCCGGAACGTCTCCCCAGAGGTGTTTGGGAATAATCCCCAAGGTTAGGTTATTTAAAAACTGGGCGTAGATGTTTTTTAAGGTAAATATGACGGTCCGGTCATCCGGGGCGCTGGCTTTTACACCTTGCCAGTTAATCTGTTGACTGCTGTTATAATCTGGATTTTGAGCAGTCTGGATGGTGAAGACAACGTCGCCCGCGGTCAAAGCTTGGCCATCATGCCATTGGGCTGGCTTCAGAGTAAAAGTATAGGTTAGACCATCGCCGGAGATCTTAAAGTTATCGGCCAAATCCGGAACCAGTTCTCCTTGGGGGTTATATTTCAGAAGACCGGAAAAAATTATGGTTGTTAAGTCTCGGTCGGCGTCATTGGCTTGTGCCAGCAAGGGATTTATAAAACGAGGCTCACCGATAATTCCCTCTGAATAACTCCCCCCAAAATCAGGAGCGGCCGTCGTTCCGTTGGCGTAGAGGCTAATCGGGATGTAAATAACCGCGATCGCGAAAATAAAAATCAGCCCTAAGGCGATTCGACGCTCGGTTTTATTCAAAACTCGGGGAAGTTGATGCAACTGAGCTCGACTGGGCCAAGATTGTCGAAGCCAACCCAAGCCTTGTTTCTTTGTTTTTTGAGAGGCCGATTGCTTTTCGCGCTTTGACTTGGCGGTAAAGAAATCGTCAATTTGATTAGGCGTACTCACAATAGTTTTTGCTAGGCGATGACTCGAATAATCGCGGTGGCGATGAACAGAAAAGCGGCAACAATCGTTATGTTGAAAAAGAATTTTTCAGAGCCTCGGCGAACGTTGTGACTTTGGTCGCTACTGCTACCGCCCAAGGCTGACCCCAAACCGGCCCCACGCTGTTGGAGCAGGATTGAAATAACCAGAATGAGCGATAAAACAATTTGAATGATATCGATAGACATATCCTAGTGATCGTCTGATTTTCGGCTGGATTTTTTGGTAGCCGAGCCAGCGATCATGTTTATAAGGGTAATCAGAATAGTGGCCCAAATCAGGGCTCCAAGGCTTTGTATCGTAACAAAATCCAGTAGGTAGTCAACGGCATAGACCAAGAGGCCATTTATGACTAAACTGAATAATCCTAGGGTTAAGAAAACAATCGGGGTCGCCAATAATTTCAGGATCGGGCGGATAATCAGATTAAACAGTCCCAGAAGACCTCCGGCGATGATTAAGCCCTCTAAACCCCCGTCGACAAAAACCCCCGAAATTAACTCGGTCGCTAACCAGAGGGCAATAATGTTGGCTACAAGGCGCCAAAAAAGTCGCATAAATTCCCTCCAATACTACCCCAAATTGGTAGTTTTAGCAATATGATGCTAAACTAGATTACAAATGGCTAGGATTGATAAATTTGATATCCCCGGACCAGACAACCAGCCGGACTGGCGACATGAACACCATGCCCATCACTATATGGGCCCAACGGTTCTAATTTTAGCTTTTATCTTGGCTTATCTTTTCTTTGCCAATGGCTTTGGTCTTTGGCCGTTCCATATTTTTGATGAGGCTGGTAGAAAGGATGATCAAATTTGCGCTCAAGTCATCACACCGGCCCAAAATTCAGAAACCGGCGAAATTCGAGAATTTCCAACACCTTGCGATGTTCCTGATGGCTGGGAAGCCCTAGCTCCGGGCCAGTCTCGCCCCGATGATGAATTTTCAGATTTTGAGCAGGTAATCAGAGAATCTGGCGATCTACCCAACATCTTTCTTAGCAATAGATTTGGCTACCGCATAAATTACCCGACAGCTTGGGTAGTCGGCACCTCGGTAGCTGAATCTGATTTTTTTGAGAATGCTGAATTTTGTGATTCGTCTTTTGGCAACGCAGTTAATGCCACCTATTCTTCGGGCGGGTGTTTTTATTTACATCCCCCCGCCACGAATCTATCGGGTATTAGATTCCAAATTATAAGACCAGACCCGGCCATTACTACAGAGGAAACAATCGAGTGGAAGCACAATATTCAGACGGAGAGCGCCCCAAGGTTTGACCATCCAGACCTTTCCGGCTATTTGGTCCGAAATAGATATATTGATCGTTATATTGACCGGTATGTTGTTCTCGACAACGGCCAATATATTTTCGAATTTTTTATTGCCGGAGATCAGGGGATAAGCAGTATCGAAAGTGAAATCATAAAAAGCTTTACTTTATTTTAATTGACCAAATCCTCTCCACGTTTCGATTCATCGAATAGCTCGGCGATGAAGCTGGCGATAATAACTGATGGCAAAGCGATGGGCTTCGGCGTCGATGTGGCGGATTAGGTTTTGAACGGCTGAGGGGAAGCTAACCAGCGGTCGCATCGCGACCGCTGGGGCGCGACGATTTTGTTGTCCGGAGTTTTTCAAAGGATTGCTATAAAAAAGCTCTTCTTTGCCTTTACCCAATGAAATAATCGGGATGTCTTTGGGTACAATTTTTCGAGCTGAGTTAATCTGACTGATGCCCCCGTCAATAAAAACTAAATCCGGCTTAAGCCAATCTTTATGTTGGAAGCGCCGAGCCAAAATTTCGGCCAGCATGCCGGTGTCATCAGGGCTATTGGAGTCTCGGATCTTGAATTTCTTATACTCGCTCTTGTTTGGTTGACCTTCTTCAAAAACGACCATTGAGCCGGTGGCGTTGGTTCCTTGGATATTGGAAATGTCGTAGCCTTCAATTCGGGCTATCCCTTTGAGACCCAATTCTTTTTCTAATTTTTGGGTGGCTCGATCATCATCTTTTATTTTCTTAATTGCTTGGGCGTTTAAAAATATTCGATTTATTTGCTCGATTTGTTTCTGGAGAATCGCGGCGAGCTTTAGATTTTCGGTCCCAACTGCTTGATCCCGTTCTTTCTCCAATTTTTTAACAACGTTTGTTCGCTTGCCCAATAAAATATCTCGCACGGCCAAAATGTTGCGTTGATAGCGTCTTTTTTGATCCGAGCTGACTCTGAAGGAATCACTGCTTTCCCGTAGACAGCAGAAACCGACGCAATTATTCAAATGACTGTTCAGGCAAGGCCGGTGGTGTTTTTGTGTACAGGTGCAGTACGGGAAGGTTTTGCGCAAAATTTTTAAAGTGGCCTTTAAAGCTTGTCCGCTGGTAAAAGGGCCAAGGATGGTTTTGGCGCCAACTTTTTTAAGACCTTTCGACTGGTGGGTCAGAAATATTTTCGGAAATTTATCTTTACTGATAACAATGTAAAAATACTGCTTATCGTCGCGCATTAAAACATTAAATTTAGGCCTCAATTTTTTTATTAACTGCGCCTCCACGATTAAAGCCTCAATATCGGAGTTGGTCTCTTGAAAATCAACCTTTCTAGCCACGGCCATGAGGTCGATGATTCGGGGGGCCTGATTTTTAAGGTAGGAGCGAACTCGATTCCTTAGATTGACGGCCTTGCCCACGTATAAAACAACCCCGGCGCTGTCCTTAAAGAAATAGAGCCCGGGTTTATTAGGCAAGGCTTTAATTTGGTTGTTTTTGATCATAAATTTGATCGACTCATCCGGGCCGGGCGGGCCGAATTCCTGAAGGATACCAAAATCTTACTATTTTAGTAGACTTTAGAGATAATGAACTCACTTTCCGGTTCCGCTAGAGCCATCTTAGCCACTTTGATCTATTATGATGGTCTTAATTTCCCCTTAACTCAAATAGAGCTGGAATCCTTTTCCATCCCGGTATCTAAATTTGATTCAAATTTAAGCCGACTGGATTTTATCTCCGCGATCTCGGAACTTCAAAGGATTAATTTAATCACGGAGAAAAACGGCTACTATATGTTGGCGAATCGGCAAAGCCTATATGAGCAGAGGATCAGACGCCGAAAGATTGCTGAAAAAAAATGGCAACGGATTCAAAGAGAAGTTCGGTGGCTTCGTTTCGTTCCTTTTATTGAGATTCTATTTGCCAGCGGCTCGCTTGCCTTAGAGAATCCGAGCCTTCAGAGCGACCTTGACCTCCTCGTGGTCACGCGCTCTGGCCGGATTTGGATAACTCGAGTCTTGATCTCTCTAGTCTTGTCTCTTCGGCGAACCCGGCGAACCCGCTATGAGGTTATCGCGCCTGACAAGGTTTGTCTAAACCATTATATTACCGATCAATCCCTGGCGATCCCGTTTCGGTCTCTTTACACCGGCCAACTCTATGCCCATTTGATGCCCATTTTTTTTGAAGATGAGCGTCTGGTCCGTAAATTCAAGATTGATAACAATTGGATAAAAAATTACGTCACGCAGTGGTCTCTTCCGATTAACTCTCGTCGGCGCGTTCAGCAAAATTATATTTTAAGAGTCGTTAAGCAAGCCCTAGCGTTTTTTTTGGGGGGCCGAGTGGGCAATTGGCTCGAAGGTTTGGCCCGGGACTATCAATCAAGGCGGGTCAGACAATCAAGAGATTTTCGAACTCTCGGGGGGCGCGTCACAATTGACGATACTCAACTAGAATTTCACCCTCACTCGCCGGAGCGACGCTTGATCGATAATTTCAATCAAGCGGTCAAAGCGAGGACTCTTTTCGGCAACTACCTCGAAAAGGATTCTGGTTTAAGGGCTTGACGATTTCGGCTAGTTGGCTAAGATAAACTCAATTAGCACTCTTGGTCAGAGATTGCTAATCTTAATTAAATAAAACTAACGCCTACGGGCAAAACTATTTATATGAAATTAAAACCATTGCGAGATCAAGTTATTCTTGAGCCGGTTCGAGAAGAAAAGAAAAAAGGAGGGATTATTCTACCCGATACGGCTGACAAAGAGCGACCGGAGCAGGGCAAGGTTATCGCTGTTGGCCCCGGTCGACTGAATGACAAAGGCGAGCGGATTGCTCCCGAGGTTAAAAAAGGTGATTTCGTCATTTTTACTAAATACGGACCGCATGAGGTCAAAGTTGAAGAGAAAGAATACCTGATTGCGGAAGAGAAGGATATTTTGGCCATAGTTGATAAAAAATAAATTTAAGGATTAATCTATATATAAAATGAGTAAACAAATAATTTTTTCTGAAGAAGCTCGAAAAAAACTTAAGCAGGGAGTAGATATCTTGGCGAACGCCGTAAAAGTTACCCTTGGACCCAAAGGGCGCAATGTGGTCTTGGGTAAGAGCTATGGTTCACCGGTTATTACCAATGACGGGGTAACTATCGCCAAAGATATTGAACTTAAAGATAAATATGAAAATGTTGGCGCCGAAATTGTAAAAGAGGTCGCCTCCAAAACTAATGATGTCGCTGGTGATGGGACAACAACCGGCACCCTTCTGGCCCAAGCCATGATTGAAGAGGGGATTAAGAATGTTACCGCGGGGGCCAATCCAATCGCGATTCGTCGCGGAATTGAAAAAGCGGTCGTGGCGGTTGTTGACCATCTCAAAAATAAATTAGCCAAAAACGTTAAGGCCAAGAGTGAGATTGCTCAAGTGGCGACGATCTCGGCTAAAGATCCGGCTATTGGCGAGATTATCGCCGATGTCATGGACAAGCTCGGGGAGGAGGCGGTAATCACGGTTGAGGAGTCTCAAACTTTTGGCATTACCGCGGATATCGTTGAAGGGCTTCAATTTGACAGGGGCTATATTTCACCCTACATGGTTACCGATCCCGAGAGGATGGAAGCGGCCTATCAAAATCCGTTTATTTTAGTTACCGATCAAAAGATTTCCGCTGTTAAAGATATTGTGCCTCTTTTGGAAAAAGTTTCTCAGTCGGGCAAGCGGGATTTGGTCATTATTGCGGATGAGGTTGAGGGTGAGGCCCTCGCGACACTGGTAGTAAACAAGCTTCGAGGTAACTTTAATTCGCTTGCGATCAAAGCTCCGGGTTTTGGTGATCGCAAGGACGAGATGCTAGCGGACATTGCTGTCGTTACCGGCGCCCAAGTAGTGAGTGAAAAGACCGGACTTAAATTGGAGAATGTCGAGTTGAGTATGTTGGGCGCGGCCCATCGAATTGTCGTAACAAAAGATATTACGACCATTATCGGCGGGAAGGGGAAAAAGACGGATATCGACAAGCGAGAGGCTCAAATCCGAATGCAAATTGAAAATGCCACTTCCGACTTTAATCGAGAGAAACTCCAAGAACGTTTGGGTAAACTTTCCGGGGGGGTAGCGATTATTAAGGTCGGGGCGGCAACCGAGGTTGAGCAGAAAGAAAAACAACACCGAACCGAAGATGCTATCCAGGCCACCAAGGCGGCCATGGAGGAGGGGATTGTCCCCGGTGGAGGGGTGGCCTTGATTCGAGCTCTCGACTCCCTTGATGGCATTAAATTTGAAGATTCGGACGAAGAAACCGGGGTGAATATTGTCCGCCGAGCGCTGGAGGCCCCCTTATGGCAGATTGCTGAAAATGCCGGCCAACGGGGTTCGGTAGTTGTCGAAAAAGTAAAGACCGAAAGCGGTGCTTACGGTTATAATGCCCACACGAATGAATATGGGGACATGCTCAAATGGGGCGTAGTCGATCCGGTTAAGGTAACTCGCTCGGCCTTACAAAATGCGGCTTCCGCCGCGGCGATGTTCCTAACGACGGAGGCGGTAATTACCGATCGGCCCGATCCCAAGAAAGATGATGGGGGACCGGCCATGGGGGGCATGGGCGGTATGTCCGGCATGGACATGTAATTTAGTCTTGATTTTTTAAAGCGGCCCGCCTCAGGCGGGCCGCTTTAATTTGACCAAAAATTTCAATCCGCTAGGATAGCCCCAGTTTCGAAATTGTAACTTAACAAAGAAAGAAGGAGAGTCGCCGTGAGTTCAACTAAGTTCATTTTTGTGACTGGTGGAGTGCTCAGTGGCCTTGGAAAGGGCATCGCCTGCTCTTCCGTCGGCTTGCTCCTCCAACCCCAAGGATTTCGGGTCAGTTTTTTGAAACTCGATCCCTATCTCAATGTTGACCCGGGGACGATGAGCCCCTTTCAACATGGTGAGGTTTTCGTTACCGATGATGGGGCCGAGACCGATCTCGATCTGGGCAATTATGAACGTTTTTCCGGGGTGACGATGACCCGAGCCAACAATTCGACCTCGGGCCGAATCTATCAAATCGTCATCGAAAGAGAGCGTCGCGGAGATTATCTGGGCAAAACTGTCCAGGTCATTCCCCACGTCACCAATGAGATTAAAAAAACGATTCTGGGGGCCGTCGGTTCAGCGGAGTTTCTGATCGTCGAGGTCGGAGGCACCGTGGGAGATATCGAGAGCCTGCCGTTCTTGGAAGCGATTCGTCAGATCAGCCAAGAGAACCGAGGTAATTGTGTCTTTGTTCACTTGACGCTGGTCCCGTATCTGAGTTCTTCGGGTGAGCTCAAGACCAAGCCGACTCAGCACTCGGTCCGAGAGCTTCGAGAAATCGGACTTCAGCCCGACATTTTACTTTGTCGGGTCGATCGAGCCCTACCTCAAGAAATCAAGGACAAGATTGCGTTATTCTGCAATCTCCCTGCCGAGGCGGTGATTGCCGCTCCAAACGTCAAGAACATCTACGAAGTCCCACTGCGTTTTCACGAGGAGGGACTCGGTGAAATTATTCTTCGCCGATTAGGCCTTTTGTATCGGGGAGAAAATTTAGCCCCTTGGTACAATTTGGTCGAAACGATGGCCAATTTTAGTCAGACAGTGACCATTGGCATTGTCGGCAAGTACGTTGAGCTCGGCGATTCCTACAAAAGTCTGGCCGAGGCCCTGCTTCACGGGGGTTTGCCCCACAATATTGGAGTTAATCTGGAGTGGATTGAATCGGAAGACTTAAATCCGAACAATCTTGGCTCCAAGCTCAGTCATCTTGACGGCATTCTTGTCCCTGGTGGCTTTGGCTCTCGGGGGATTGCAGGCAAAATTCGGGCGATTGAATACGCTCGAACTCAACAGATTCCTTTCTTCGGAATTTGTCTGGGTTTTCAGTGCGCCGTCATTGAATATGCCCGCAATGTCTGTGGGCTCGATGCCGATAGTGCGGAGTTCAACCCGAACTCGCCCAGTCGGGTTATCTATAAACTCCGAGAGCTTCGCGGGGTGGATGATCTGGGCGGTAACATGCGTCTAGGCGCTTACGATTGTGAACTTGAGGTGGGATCGCTGGCTATGCAAATCTATGGAGAACAGAAGATTTCCGAGCGTCATCGCCACCGCTACGAGTTCAACCGTGAGTTTGAGGAAGTTTTGACTAAGGCGGGCTTGATTATCTCGGGTCAGTCGCCGGATCGGGACTTTATTGAAATCATCGAACTCTCTCGCGAAGTCCATCCGTGGTTTCTGGG
>PCXO01000004.1:56431-61055 GCA_002771135.1 Candidatus Yanofskybacteria bacterium CG10_big_fil_rev_8_21_14_0_10_46_23 | reverse complement strand
GACTACAAAAATATACCCTTTTGATTTTTCCCCTCCGCCTCGGGCGGAGGATTTTATTTTCTAGATCGGATTGACCAACCCTTTCCGAATCGGTATGATTTAAGCAATGTCTATTATTTTAATTGTTATTCTGGTGGTTTTCGCTTTTTGGGCCGGGGGTACTTACAATGCCTTAGTCCGAGATCGAAACCGAGTTAAAGAGGCTTGGTCGGATATCGATGTTCAGCTTAAACGTCGCTATGATTTGATCCCCAATTTAGTCGAAACGGTTAAGGGTTATGCCAGTCACGAAAAGGAAACCTTTGATCGGGTTATCCAAGCTCGCTCTCAAGCGATGAATGCCAAGGGGGTTCAAGAGCAAGGCCAGGCTGAAAACATGTTAACGGGCGCCCTGAAGAGTCTGTTCGCGCTTTCCGAGGCCTATCCCGACCTCAAGGCCTCCGCTAATTTCGGCAAGCTTCAAGACGAGCTAACCGATACGGAGAATAAAATCCAGGCCGCTCGACGCTTTTATAACAACACTGTTCTGGCTTTCAAAACTAAAATTGAACAGTTCCCTAGCAATATCATCGCCGGTGTCTTTCACTTTGAACCCGAGCCTTTCTTCGAACTGGACGACGTCGCCCAACGGGCCACCCCCCAGGTCAGCTTTGAGAAATAAATTTTAGCTCATTCCGCTTAATTTTTTCCTGGCCTGACGGTTGCTTTCGGGGCGTTATTATCAATTAAAAATACAGCCGAGAAAAAGGGTTGATGGACGCTGTTTTTTGTAAATTGCACGGCCCGACTTTACTAATTAATTGCTAACAAAAAAAGTCGGAATTTATAAAAAACGGCGAGCGAAGAATCCTCGCAAGGGATTCAAGCGTTCCAGAAACCCCTATCTCGGCAGAACTATGCAAAATCTCTACACCCACAAAGACTCCAATATTCGCAAAACGTGGTTGCTCATTATCGTCTTTTTGGCTTTGGTTATCGCCGTGGGATTTATCCTTAGCTATGTTTTTCAAGAACCGGTAATTCTTTATATCGCTATCGCCTTGAGCCTCGTGATGAATGGTTTCGCCTACTGGAACTCGGACAAGGTGGCGCTGTCTCTTTCGGGGGCCAAACCCGCCTCCGCGGAGCACCTTATCAGCTTGCATCGTTTGGTTGAAAATTTAGCCATCACTGCCGGCCTCCCCAAGCCTCGAATTTATATTATCCCCGGGGACCAAATTAACGCTTTTGCGACCGGCCGTGATCCCAAACATAGCGCCATCGCCGTGACCCTCGGCGCTCTTCAGAAATTAGACAAAAATGAGCTCGAAGGAGTTTTGGCCCACGAGCTTGCCCATATCGGCAACCGAGATATTTTAATTTCTTCAGTCGCCGTGGTTTTGGCGGGCTTAATCGCGATCGTTTCGGATATTTTTCTCCGCGTTTCGATCCGAAGCAGTTTTGGTGATAATGACAGCCGGGGCAATGTCGTTTTCTTGGCCCTCTCAGTGGTCGGGATTATTTTAGCGCCGATTGCCGCGACCTTGATTCAACTGGCTATTTCTCGCAAACGGGAGTTTTTGGCGGATGCCACCGGGGTTCTTCTAACTCGCTATCCGCAGGGCTTGGCCAGTGCTCTTGAAAAAATCAGCCACGATCAGGGTCAACTTTTGAAAACAAACAACGCCACCGCGCATCTCTATATCGCCAACCCCTTCAAAGGTAAGAAATCTCGGGGCTGGCTGGCCCGCCTCTTTGCCACCCATCCGCCTGTCGAGGAACGGATTGCCGCCCTGCGAGGGCTTAAGCTATAACTATAAATTATGGAATTCAAAGGCAAGAAAGCATTAATGGTTGGTCTTGGCCTACTAGGCGGGGGAGTTGCTACGGCAAATTGGTTGGTAAAACACGGCGCTGATCTGACGATAACGGACCTTAAAAATAAGAGACAGTTAGCGTCTTCTTTGAAACGTTTGAAGGGTAAATTCAAACTCCTTTTGGGTGGTCATAGTGAACAAGATATAAAAAACACCGATATTGTAGTTTTAAACCCTGATGTGCGCCCGAGTTCGCCGGTCGTTAAATGGGCTAAAAAGCATAAGAAGCCCATAGAAAATGAAATAACCATATTTTCCCGTTATGCTAACAAGCCGATGGTCGCTGTTACAGGCACCAGAGGTAAGACTACAACGGTAAATTGGGTTGGGCATTTTCTCTCTGGTAAATATAGAGCGGTTGTGACTGGTAACTCATATAAAAAACCGTTTCTCGCCTCCCTGGATTCTTTAAAGCGTTATGATTACATTGCTGCTGAAGTGCCTTCTTTCCAGCTGGAATTTTTAAATCATAACCCGAACCCGCCAGATACTGTGGTGGTTACTAATCTTTCGCAAGACCACTTGAATTGGCATGGAAATATCAAAAAATATGCCTTGGCGAAGTCGAAATTATTCAAAGGTCAAAGCACAGCCCAAAATCTTATTCTTAATTATAATAATAGTTGGACCAAATTTTTTATAGACAAAAATCCAAAATCTAAAATCTATTTTTTTTCCTTAAAAACTTTGCCTAAAAAATTTAATGGGATTTATAAGAAAAATTCAGACCTATTCTTTCAAGATAATGGCAGTTTTAAAAAAATCGTTTCCGTATCTGTTTTTGAGAAGAAATTAGGCGAGCACAATGTTCAGAATCTGATGGCCGCAATGCTTGCCACTTATCTAAGTGGGGTTCCCTGGCTTGTAATCAAGAAGGGGATTAAGACTCTTCCTCAAATTGAATTTCGCCAAGAGGTCGTTTCCCAAAAGCGCGGGCTGACGATTGTAAACGATACAACGGCGACATCGCCCGAAGGGGCCATCGCCGCCTTGAAACGCTTCGGTTCCCCCTCGACCATTCTGATAGCTGGTGGTACCGATCGAGACCTTGATTTCAAGCAATGGGCCAAGGAAATGCCCAAATATATAAAAACCGAAAACGTGATCTTTCTATCGGGGAGTGCTACCGATAAAATGTTACGGCTTTTGGGCGGGAAATTTGCAAAACACCAAATATTTGATACACTGGCGAGGTCTTTTGAGTGTGCACTTTTAAAATCACGGTCGTATCGCCGGTCAGTTATTCTCTTCTCACCGGCGGCAAAATCGTTCGAAAAATTTAAGAACGAATACGACCGAGGGAGACAATTCAACCAGATTGTCCAAAAAATGGACAGATAGGAGGGCTCTTGCTTTCACGACAATCGCTAGCGGATAATACCAACAGGACCTCGTTCTACCCAATTGAAAGCTCTGTCGGTGGCATTCCGATGTTCTCCATGTTCCCGTTTGTGGACCGGTTCTCTGCTCCCTGTCATATCATTATGGTCTATGGGGGCACGTTGGAGAAAAATTTCGGCCGAGACACCGTAAGGTGGTTGGCCGAATCCTTGGCACATGAGGGCTTTTGCGTCCACCGGTTTGATTTCCGGACCAATCTCCCCGGAGCGGAATATTCCAGCTTTGGGATGATGGACAAAATCAACGACCTTTTTAGCGTATACGGCTCTCTCCATGCGCGGGCGTCTAAAGACCCCCGCGCAAATATTTTTCTGCTGGGGACCAGCATGGGCGGGTATATCGCCACGATCTTGGCTTCTTATTTACCTGGCCGACAAAGCGGCGTTATCCTGATTGCCCCGGCCGCTTATCACCCCGATGTTCTCACCTACTCGGTGAGATTCGGGAGCTCTTTCCGCGAGATTATAAGGCGGCCCGGAAGCTGGGAGCAGAGTAACGCTTTCGAGGCTACCAGAAAAATTTCTCGTAGCCTCCTTATCTCTTATGAGGATGATGATGTCATCCCCCCGGGCGTCATCGAGAAATATCGCCAATCGCTCGGCACGGCTGTGTCAAGTGATGAGCTGACGCGGAAGCATTACGTGTGTCTTCCGGGGCGGCATCAGGGAAGTTTTGCCGACCCGGAGAGGATGAGTCTCATCACCCAGGAGACTCTCCAGTTTGTCAGTGGTTTTGTTGATGTTAGCGTCTATCGCTGATTTTCAGCCCGGGCTCCGCTTTTAGCGGAGCCCATTTTATTGATTTCGTAAGTCCAGAAATGTATCGTAAAATTAGTCATGTTTTGAGAGGTGCCGCCTGTCCCGTCCGTAGTGACGGGGAGCGGGAACCGCGAAGGCACACCCTTCATTATCAATTTCATAGTTTGGAGGGGTGGCCGAGCGGTTTAAGGCGCACGCTTGGAAAGCGTGTGAGCGAAAGCTCTCGCAGGTTCGAATCCTGTCCCCTCCGCCTTCGGTCGCCGAAGCGACCTTCGGCGGACACGGTCCGCTAAAAGGTTGCGAAGGAGACCTTCGCCTCGCTGAAGCTCGGCTTCGGTGTGATGAAATTCGCCAAGACGAGCGAAAGCGGGGTTCGGCCTGGCTACGCAACGGAAAAATTTTATTCTTATAAATCGAAAAACAAAAATTATTCTCACCTCTTTCTAATAATATTATGAACAAATCCATATTAATAACCGGCGTTGCGGGTACAGGGAAGTCTGCTGTTTGTGATGAATTGAATAAACTCGGTTATAAAGCATTTGGGATTGAGGATATTGACGGCTTATTTACCATGACTCATAAAAAAACAGGCAAACCTTTTAAGGA
>PCXO01000004.1:0-56410 GCA_002771135.1 Candidatus Yanofskybacteria bacterium CG10_big_fil_rev_8_21_14_0_10_46_23 | reverse complement strand
ATGATTCACAACATATCTATTAGGGCCTTTATCGCTGGTTCGGCATTTCCTGTCATTATCTTCCCGATGCTTTATCTAGGTATCCCCTCTGTGCTGTACCCCGATGCGGATTTCAATTTTTTCACCCATATACTTTCTATACCGATACTCGTGGGTTTAATCAATATAATGTTTGTAAATCTGAAACAGTATTTACCAAGTGGTACCACTAAGTATTGGCTATGGGGGGCAGGGCATGGGCTCGTCTTCACTCTGATAGGCAACTTCTCCTCGAAGATCCCTACAGAGCTGTTTATGCTGGATCGTCCGCTTGCCTTTATAACCATACCGCTGGCTATGATCTTGTATTCTCTAATCTGGCGTTATGTTATACGTGGTATCAACACGATGATGGACATAGACTAATCCCCGCCACCCAATCAAATTCACCCCGCCTGATAGCAAAATCCGTGACACAAAAAGACCATTGTTATATCAATTCAGAAACAGGGCGAATGCGGTCTGACAACTCTGAATTCTGGTTGGTTTCAAACCGGCCAGGATTTTTTATTTCGAGCATGACACTACTCAAAGTTCTCGTTGATAGGGAGATTAGCGATTTAAGTTCGGAATTTATAGAGGCGTTCAAAAGAGATAAAAGCACAAAAGTGCTGAGGCCATGAGCAGTATCGGCGCCGACACCAGTCGGCGCTTTTGTTTTGTTGAGCAAATCCGGAAATTCCGATAAGATCGTAGTTAAAGGTGTTCTGAAAAATAAAATTATGCCCAAGCAAGAAACCACGACTAGGCCAGTTCACAAAATTCCGGTGGATTTAAAGAAGATCTTGATGGCTATGCCAACCGCGCAGGCGACTTGGGCGGACATTACGGCCCTAGCCCGCAATGAGTGGATTTGCTGGATAACCTCGGCCAAAAAATTAGAAACTCGAAATCGGCGGATTCGGATTGCCAAGGAAAATTTAAGTGCCGGAAAGCGTCGGCCCTGTTGCTGGGGTGGCTGTCCCCATCGCCTTGGCAAGAACATTGTGAGAGAATAAAATCGAAGTGGCTGAAGAATCGATCCAAAATTTAATCATGTCGGCTGAGGAGTACGCTCAACGGGAGCATGAAACGCCGTATCTTTTTGAATTGGAGAAAGGTCCCAAATTTCTTTTTTATTTTGGGTCACCGCATATTAAAGACCCCCGAAGTCTGATTTTCTCCCAGATCCAATCTGCTTTTGAAAAGGCTAAACCCGACTTAGTCTTGGTGGAGGGCGTTAATGCTCGAGACAATCGGGAAGCTGTGAATGAAAAAGCCAAATCGGTTTCTCAAGATGAAGCTATTGAAATGGCTGGTGAGTCCGGTTTTACTTTGAGATTAGCTATTACAAATAAAATTGATTGGGATTCGCCCGAGCCCAGCAACAAGACTTTATATAGCTATCTTTTGGAACAGGGGTTTGCCAGAGAGAATATTTTTGCTTGGGAGGTTATGCAGATGTTGTCTCAATACCAACGTCACCTAAAGCGAGGCGGGTTTAAAGAATTTATCGCTCCTTATATTGAGAGGTTTAAAAAGCAGACCGGTTGGTTAGATTTTAACTATGCCTATGATCAGGCCTTGAAAATAGCCGAGGGAATTATTGGTCGAAAGATCGAGGTGGAAACTGAGACGAATAGCCCCGACTTTACTGATCCAACGCCGTGGCCGGATAGAAAAGATCGACAGACTGTTTTGAATAAAATTAGTGTGGCGGAGAGCCTCCTTCGCGATCGGTTCATGATCGAAGAAATTATTAAGGCGCTGGAAAGATATAATCGCCTTTTTATCGTTTACGGTGCCAGCCACGCTGTCATGCAAGAACCGGCCCTTAGAAGTTGGTTCGCCAGAGCTGATTTTTGAGTTATCATATCGAAATAGTGTCTGACAACAGAAAAATTATTTTGGTTGCCGGAGTTATCATTCTAATCGGAGTGATAACTTTGGTTTGGATGGGCCGGGCAGTTTGGGGGCCATTTGAGGGGCCCTGCCTTTGGTCGGGTGATATCCATAGTCAATCCAACTCCCAATGCCTTTTAGACGCCTATGGCTTAACCCATATTTTACATGGGTTAGGATTTTATCTCTTGCTTTGGTTGATTGGTCGGCGCCTGTCTTGGAAAACTCGACTTTTAATCGCCGTTGGCCTAGAAATGGGCTGGGAAATTCTCGAGAATACCGACTCGATTATTAACCGTTATCGTGAGGCGACCTTGTCATTAGAATATTTTGGCGATAGTATTTTAAATTCAATCAGTGATGTTCTGGCTATGGTGGCAGGTTTCCTTTTTGCTCGAAAATTTCTTTGGCCCTTGAGTCTGTTGCTGTTTATCACGATTGAGATCCTATTATTTATATGGATTCGCGACGGCCTGATTTTAAATATACTCTTATTAATTTATCCGATTGAAGCAATAAAAAATTGGCAGTTAGCCAAGTAATAAATAGTTCCGGCGCGGGGGGATGTCTGAGGCCCCGCGCCGGCTCCGAGGGAGATCATATGAAGCTCTGATGCCCGTATAATCCAGGTTACCCTTTGTAAGATGAATGTCAAGTGAAATAAAACAAATTGAAGTTTTCAAGCCCGCTGATTTTCGGCGTTGGTTGGTTCGGTATCATGTCAAAGAACACAAAGTGGCTTTAATTTTGCATAAAAAGCACACCGGCCACAAATCACCTAGCCATCGAGAGTTAATGGAAGAGGCCATTTGCTACGGCTGGATTGATACGACCATCAAGCGTTTAGATGCGGATAAGTATCTTCGCCATTTCTCGCGTCGAACTAAAAACAGTAAGTGGAGTGACAACACCTTAGGTTACGCCCGGCAGTTGATTAAAGAAAAGCGGATGACACCCCATGGCCTAGCCTTTTTTAAGGCCGGGGAGAAAAAGCCGACCCATGATCAGGGGATTCCAAAAAATCCAGAGATGCCCGATGAACTGCGAAAATCCCTAAACAGAAATAAACCAGCTCAGAAAAATTTTGAAAAATTTCCACCCTCGGCCAAACGGACATTCTATCGCTGGCTTCTAAGCGCCAAGCAACCCCAGACGCGCCAAAGGCGAATCGACCGGATAATCAGCCAGGCTTTGGCAAATAATAAAAGCATCTTCTAGTCTTTCTAGAAATTCGTGATAGTCTGAAACCAGTGTCTTTTATAAGTTGATAGGAGGCTTTGTGTCCGAACGAATTCTTAGGGATTTTATCGAGGGGCCAAGTTGCCCCTATTGTCAAGCTCCGATGATTCCTGATGGTTGTCGGGGTTGGATCTGCTACTGCCAACAAAAAGGAATTGAAGAAATTTTCCTATCTGACCCAGTCGTATCCGAAGCGCTTTGGTCAGATCGGAAGTTCCAGCAATTTCTTCGGGATCTTCGAAGGACCAATCCAGACTAACGTTTCTAGTTCTTCCCCCCCTCCGGCCAAAGCGGGGGGTTTTGTTTTGAAAATCTAATTCGATTTGCTAGGATAAAACCAACATGAAAACAGCAATTATAATAATTACTATTGTGGTCTTAATCGTTATTGGTCTTTTTCTGTTTCGATCGGGGTCTAATCCGGAAGATATTAATGATAACCAAGAAGAAGAGATGATAGAGGAAAGTCCCAGTCCGTCACTTTCGCCGACAATTACCCCGGAAGAAGATGGTAAGGGCGAGGTTTCGACCATTGTTTACTCTGATTCCGGTTTTTCGCCCAGAACGCTGGAAGTTGAGCGGGGGACAACTGTCATTTTCAAAAATAACAGTTCTCAAAATTTTTGGCCGGCTTCGGCTGTCCACCCGATCCACTCGGCTTATCCAAATTCAAGCTTAAGTTTTTGTGGCACGGCTAGGGCGATTAATGCCTTTGACGCTTGTCAAGGCATTGCTGTCGGTGGCGAATTTTCCTTCGTTTTTAATGAGATCGGTACGTGGGCTTATCATGATCATCTTGAGGCCCGTCAGGTTGGAACGATTATTATAAGATAACTTTGACAAATTATATCGGGGTCTGAATTCTCAAGGAGGGCAAGTATGCAAGAAAAGACGGGGCGATCTTCTCGAGGGGTTAAAAGTTGGGCTGATTTAGCCGAAATGTCGGTTTCTATCCGGCTCCCCTTTGAAGCCCTAATGATCTTGGGCCTGTCCTTGCGGACAGGTAGATACTGGGATCAACTGGTTAATGAGCTGGATAAAAACATTCCCTACCGAGCCCGCGACCGAAAAGAGGTCATAAGGAAAAGGGAAAAGATTCTTCGGGAGTTCCTCGAGGGGGATCTGGAAGATTAGCGGATTTTTCTCCGTCCGTTCGACCCCTAGGGTCGCTCCGGACGGAGATTTTATTTTTTTGCAAGATCTTAAAAATAATGTTTTGATGGGGATAATGAAACCGATTCTTATTTTGATTATTATCGCCCTTCTACTGGTGGGGGGCTACTTCTTATTTTGGGATAACCGGGTCCCGGGAGATATGGGCGAAGACTTGAATCCGCCCCTAGAGACTGAATTTGTTATTTTAGAGTCACCGCGAGAGGGCCAAACGGTTAGCTCGCCCCTAAGAGTTACGGGTCAAGCTCGGGGGAACTGGTTTTTTGAAGCTAGCTTTCCTCTGATTTTAACCAACTGGGATGGCTTGATCATCGGCCAAGGGATTGCCATGACTAGCGCCAATTGGATGACGACTGATTTTGTCCCCTTTGAGGGCACAATTAATTTCCAAAGTCCTTACAAAGAAGGCGATCCTGATTTCTTCAAGCGCGGCACGCTGATTCTTCAAAAAGACAATCCTTCGGGCCTGCCCGAATTCGACGACGCGGTTGAAATCACGATTGAATTTGAGGGCTGACCTTATTCCTTGAGCATCTTGGGAACGCATGTTAGGTTGACCGTAATAAAGGTGTCAAAGTCTTTGTTTAACAAAAAATATGAAAAAAGTTTTAGGCATTGGAATTGTAATTATTTTGGCGATTATCGCCTTTTTCGCTCTTCGAAATGACCCCGTTGTTATTATTGATGATCCCGAGAACGAGCCGGCAAGTTATTCCGTGGTCGTTCGAAATTTAAGCGGTTCGCAACCTCTTTCGCCGGGCGTTTTTGTTGTTCATGATGATTCGGGGGTTTTAGATTTTGAAGGGCGGTTATCGCCAGTCGAGTTTGAACCTTTGGCCGAGATTGGCGTTGCCGGTGATTTGGCCGGTTGGCTCGCAACCCAGTCGGGAGTCCGAAGCGTTTACTTGATTGATTCGCCTATTCTGCCCGGGCAAGAACGAACTTTTATTGTCGAGAATACCGGTCGGTATCTCTCCGGAACAATGATGGCCGTAGCTTCCAATGACGGCTATGCTTTAATTAATTCTATTGATTTGGAGGAGGGGATCTTTCAAGCTAGAAATTATGACAACGGTACCGAGGAAAATAGCGCTTTGGGGAGCGGAGCGGCCGGTGGCCAACCCGTGCCCGGCCAACCGGAGAGTATCGATATGGGAACAGCCACCAATCCTCAGGCGACAGTCCGGGTCCACGATCAGTTGACGGAAGTAATTTTGGAAATTGAGATCACGGCTGTTGCCAGCCCAGATGAAGAGCTAAATTAAGTTTGGACTTTACATTCAAATAATATTGTTTATCAATAAAGACTATAAAAATTTATGAACAAAACCGAGGAACAACTAAAAGAAGAATTATCTCCGGATTTATATAAAGTGGCGCGTCAGGGCGGAACAGAGGCGCCCTACGCGGGCAAGTACTATAAAAACAAGGAAAAGGGGATGTATAAGTGCGCTGTTTGCGGGGAGGAACTTTTCTCTTCCGACACTAAATTTGATTCTTACACCGGCTGGCCCAGTTTTGATGATGTCGTTAGCTCGGATAAAATCGAAACCCACAAAGACGTTAGTCACGGCATGGCTCGAACCGAGGTTCGATGCAAAAAATGCAAGTCTCATCTTGGCCATGTTTTTGACGATGGCCCCAAAGAAACCACCGGAAAGCGCTACTGCATCAACTCGATTTGCCTAGATTTTGAGAAAGCCGAGGAATTGAAATAGATAAGTAATTTGTACTTTGACTTAAAGAGGGGGGCGTTGCTGACGATTTCGTTGCTCGCCCCCAGTTCTTTTCAAACCGCCGACCAAGCGGTTTTTTCGTGGTTTTACTTGACATTCCTTTATAAATAGTTGTATAATGATGACACTAATAAAGTTGGAGTAAGATAGCTTGTTTTCAATTGAAAATCTGCTATACCTTTAATACAAATTATGAGTAACAAATTTAATCAGATAAAGCGAATCTTCGCTCTGGCAACCGTTCTAGCAACGGCCATTTTTACTATTTTCGGGGCTTTTTCACCCCTGATTCTAAGTAACCAAACTGAGGCTCTAGCCTATAACCCGTATGGTGGCTTAACCTGTCAGTTAACTTGGTTCGGAGCTACGGATAGCTCAGGTCGGGGAATCCGACAAGTCGGCGAACCTTCCAATGTTCGTATTGATATTTCAGGCGTAACCCCCAATGGTCAATTTCATCTTAAAAATACTAACTTGACTGGGGCAAGTAGCCCCGTAGCGATTGTTAAAAAAGCCGATTCGACGGGACGTTTTTTCGTTCCATTCGACAATACTCTTATTCGAACCGACCAGTATTCAGCCGGTACCTACAGTACCGTCTTAACTGATCTTACGACAGGCCAAAGCGTCAATTGTACGAGCTTTAAGATTTTGGCTAAAACTACTCCAACTCCGACTCCGACAGCCTCTCCAACGCCAGATGTTTATCCGGTTTGTAAGTTAATTTGGGACAGTCCGGTTGACAGTTCGGGCCGAGGGATTCGAGAACTCAATGGTTACTCTAATGTTCGAATTGACCTGTCGGGCTTAACCCCCAATGGTCAACTTAAACTTAAGAACGTAAATCTTAACGGTGGCAGTGCGCCGGTGATAGCGACAACCAATGCGGATAATAATGGCCGATTCTTTATTGCTAAAGACGTCACCCTTATTCGACCCGATCAATATGCCGCTGGGACTTATAGTACAACGCTAATTGATATAACTTCGGGTAAAACCGCTAATTGTACGAGCTTTAAAATTATTGCGAAGGTGACACCAACTCCTACTCCCACCCCAACTCCTACTCCCACCCCAACTCCTACTCCGACCCCCACCCCAACTCCCACCCCGACCCCCACCCCAACTCCCACCCCGACTAATTTGATTTGTCAGTTAACTTGGGATGGGCCAACAGATGAAGCTGGTCGCGGTATTCGAGTATTGAATGGTTTCTCTAATGTTCGAATTGATATTCGAGGGCTTACCCCTAATGGCGCCTTTGAGATGCGCAATACTAATTTAACTGGATTCAGTAGTCCGGTGATAATTGTTACCAGTGCTGATGGCAATGGCCGATTCTTCGTGGCTAAAGATCAAACTTCAATCCGACCCGATCAGTATTCGGCTGGTACTTACAGTACAACCGTTCGAGATTTAAGTTCAGGCAGAACCGTCAATTGTACGAGCTTTAAGATTTTGACTCCAACGCCAACTCCCACCCCGACACCGACACCGACTCCAACTCCAACGCCAACTCCCACCCCGACACCTCTGCCAACACCGTTGGTTTGTTCTCCGGGCCACCAAGAGGTTCGACCGAACCAGTCGGCCTCTTTCCACGCGATTGGTGGCGACGGATTCTATGTTTGGTCTGCTCCCGGGGCTAACCAGAATTTTGGAAGCGGTCAAAATTTCACGACCAGCTATCCGAACAACTTCAATAATCAAACCCAATTCTTCAACGTTGAAGTTCGAAGCGCCGGTAAAGTGGCCTTTTGTTCCGTCACGGTTCGAGAGGACCAGCAGTTCCAATCACTCAGTGTTGATAAGACCGTCCGAAATCTCTCCAATAACTCGGGAGAATCGAACACCGTAATCGCTCGAGAAGGCGATCGAGTGGAGTTTTTCATCCGAGTTGGCCTAAATGGTTCAGGAACTATCAATAACCTTCGAGTCATTGATACCCTGCCTTCCGGTTTAACTTATGTTTCGGGCAGTACGCGATTAAACAATTCTTTCCGTTCGGATAATACCTTGTTTGGTGAAAATCTTGGGAACTATTCGACCGGCCAAACACTAAATCTTCGTTTCGAGGCGACGGTTAACTTTGGTTCTAACTATTTTGGGACAGTAACTCTTCAAAACGATGTTCGAGCTGAATCAAGCAACACCAATACTGCAACGGATTCCGCCTTCGTTAACGTCCAAAGAATTAATCCTATTGTTGATGATCCCCGACTGACCGTTCAAAAGCTCGGTCGGAACATCACTCGAGGCGAGAATACTGAATTAAGCAGTATTTCGGCTCGCCCCAATGACACCATCGAATTCATTATTCGAGTTCGCTCAACGAGTAATGTTACAGTCAATAATGTTCGGATTAATGATGTCTTGCCCTCGGGCTTAACCTATATTTCTCAGACCACGAGTCTCAATAACAACGTTATTGGTGATGGCATCGTTGGGTCGGGGATAAATATCGGGTCACTGTCACCTTTCGGCGAGGCGATCATAAAGTTTAGCGCCAGACTTAACGCGGAAAGCTATTTCTCAGTTGGAACGACCTCGGTTATCAACCGGGTTGAGGTTCGAGCTGATAATGTTGGACTCAGTATTGCCGAGTTACCAATCTCAGTTACCAAGGGTAACAATCTAGTCCCGGCTTCAACCGTCCCAACCGGGGCCGGAACTTTGGTGGCTTCGATTATTGCCAGCGCTATTCTCGCTTTCGTCTTGGTTCGATATCGAAACACCTTCTTCAGCAAACGTCGTCAGATTCTGGCCTTTGGCAACGCGCAACGAAACGACACCGATAAGTTTAACTTTGCCTAAAAAATGAAGCAGTTTGTAATTTCATTTGTTGGCATCTTTCTAGTTTTATTTCTTCTCTTAAATTTTCGCTTTGTGACCTCGCAGACCAGTTTCTGGTTGGAGAATAACTCCAACCCAGTAGTTGGACTATTGGGTCAAGGGGCGCGAGGTGAGACCGGCTCTTACCAGCTTTTACCGGTAGCGAAATCAAAATTCTACGAGCCGGATAACACCGCGTCGAGTCTCTATCTGGAGATCCCGGCTATCGGGGTAACGGCGCCAATCGTTTTTGAGGAGAGTTTAAACTCAGAGGTTATTATTAATCGTCTTCAGGAAGGCGTAGTTCGCTATGCGGCCTCGCCTGTTCCCGGGGAGAAAGGTACTTCTGTGATCTTGGGTCACAGCTCTGCCTTCCCTTGGTATAAAGGGAAGTATGGTTCCGTCTTCGCGCTCTTGGGAAAGCTTGAGATCGGGGATAAGTTTTATATCCACAAAGATGGTGATGTTTTAACCTATCAAGTCAAAGATAAAATTGTCTTCAATCCACTTTCGACGGATGAGCGGGTCAGCCAGTTTGAACAGACCGATGACTCGGCGGTTGTTTTGGTCAGTTGCTGGCCAATCGGGACTTCTTTCAAACGGCAAGCGGTCAAGGCCGAGTTAATCTAATAAGACTTCGAAATTTATAAAACAAAGGGCGCTGTACAGCGCCCTTTGTTTTGGTTAGAATAGGCCCAACTCTATGGACGATGCTATCCAACAAGTTCGGGATAGAATTGATATCGTCGATCTTATCTCCGAATATATAAAACTTCAGAAGGCTGGCTCAAATCTTAAAGCGCCCTGTCCCTTTCATAATGAGAAGACGCCATCTTTTTTTGTCTCACCCGAGCGTCAAACTTGGCACTGCTTCGGCTGTAATTTAGGAGGAAGCATCTTTGATTTTGTTATGGAATATGAGGGGGTGGAATTTGGCCCGGCCCTGCGAATGTTGGCTCATCGGGCCGGGGTAACCTTGACTGAATATGACCAAAAAGAGAAAGGGGAACGAGAGCAACTTTTGAACATTATTGAGAAATCAACTCAATTTTATGAGAAACAACTTTGGGAATCAAAGCCGGGTCAAACCGCGGTTAAATATCTGTTAAATCGGGGAGTGGCGGAGAAGTTACTGAAATCTTTTCGAGTCGGTTTCGCCCCCGAAGCCTGGGAGGGTTTAACCGGCTTTCTAGAAAAAACTTTTACTAATCAAAATTTACAACGCTCGGGGATGTCAATTGCTCGGGAAAATAAGTCCGGTTTTTATGATCGATTTCGAGGCCGGATTATGTTCCCGATCAATAATATCCATGGTCAGCCGATTGGTTTCTCGGGCCGAATCTTCTCACCAACGGGCCAAGTTAATGACCAAGTCGGGAAATATATTAATAGTCCCCAGACGCTGATTTATGATAAGAGTCGAACCCTGTTCGCCTTGGATCGAGCTCGGCAACAAATCAAAGAAAGGGGTCGTTCTTTGATTATGGAGGGAGTCATGGATGTGATTTTGGCGCATCAGATCGGAGTCGATCATGCCGTGGCTTCGACCGGAACCGCTCTAACTGAAGAGCAAATCGGGATTGTAAAACGCTATGCCCCGACCATAGACTTGAGTTTTGACACTGATCCGGCTGGGGTTATGGCGACCGAGAAAGCGGTTGGGGCGTCTCTGGCCCAAGGTTTGAATGTCAATGTTGTCACTCTGGATGACCCCGACTGTAAAGATCCCGCCGATTATATTCAAAAGCATACTCGGAAATTTACCGAACGAGTCGAAAACCCTGTTGCGGTCATGGACTTTTTTGCCGATCAGGCCTTCAAAAGCTTTGATCCGGCAACCCCTCAAGGGAAGAAGGCGATCGGAGCAAAATTATTGCCGTTTATCAACCGGATTTCAAATTCGATTGAACAATCGCACTGGCTCAATAACTTGGCGGTTCGGCTACAAACGCCTGAGTCGGTTTTGCGACAGGAGCTCGTTTCTTTCAGTAACCTAAGTCCGGGTTTAAACTCAAATTCTTTGGAAAAAACCAGCCAAATTGTCAAGGTGGCCGACCTTTTGACTTTAGAGAAGGCTATCTTGGCCTTGATTATATACCGCCCAATGTGGTATAAAGATAATTACACAAAATTTGATACGTCTGTTTTATCTGACGAAAGTCAGAATTTGCTCAAAAAGCTTCGCCAAAGTGAACTGAAAGAGAACTCAATTGATGTTTTTGTTAGCCCCTTAGCTGATTCGATTAAAAAGGTCATAAATCGGTGGTATCTTCAAGCTCAGGTCCAGTGGGATGATATTGAGGAACCTGATTTTTTAGCGGTTTTAGATCAACTTTTTTTGTCTCTGCGAGGCAAAAAAATCAAAGCTGAGCTAACCGAACTGGAATATAAAATCAAAGAGGCTGAACGAACAAAAAATCAAGCCCGAGTTTTGACCCTAGCTCAAAAATTTATTGAACTCAGTCGAAAAATATAACAACGCCAATTTGGAAATTGGCGACCTAATTTATGACTTCCTCTAAAAAGAAAACTCTTAAGAAGAGGGTCGCTTCAAAGACCCCCGAGACAAAATCTAAAAAGGTGATAAAAAAATCGTCGAAAGCTAAGTCGAAAGTAACCGGGAAGAAGGGGGCTCTCAAGAAAAAAACTACTCGTAAAAGACGCCCGATCGTCACCGATGAGAAAACGATTAAATTGATTCAAAAGGGTCGGCAACGCGGCTTTGTTACCGAATCGGAGATTCTCCATACTTTTCCTCAAATTGAGAATGATCTTGATGGTCTCGAGAAGCTTTATCGTGATCTTGAAGGGGCTAATATCAAGGTAATGGAAGGAAGCAAGCTTTTTGAGCCGGAACAAACCAAAGATTTTGAAAAAAGAAAGAAACTGGAAAAGGAAATGGGCGATATCTCAACGGATAGCGTTCAGATGTATCTGCGCGAGATCGGCCAGTACCCGCTCCTAACGGCGGAGCAAGAGGTTGAAATTGCTAAACGGATTGAGTTGGGGGATGAAGCCGCTCGGCAACAACTGATGGTCTCGAATCTTCGATTAGTGGTTTCTATCGCCAAAAAATATATTGGCCGTTCCGCCAACCTAACCCTTTTAGATCTGATCCAAGAAGGAAATGTTGGCTTGCATCGAGCGGTGGAAAAATTTGACTATCATAAGGGGTATAAGTTCTCAACCTATGCGACTTGGTGGATCCGCCAAGCCATCACCCGAGCTTTGGCGGATCAGGCTCGAACGATTCGGATCCCGGTTCATATGGTTGAGACAATTAATAAATATCAGCAAATTGTTCGGCGCCTTGTTCAAGATTTGGGGCGAGAGCCTTTGCCCGAAGAAGTGGCTATGGAGATGAATGTTGATGTTGATCGAATTCGTCACATCATTAAAATCTCCCAGGACACCGTACCCTTGGATGCGCCGGTTGGCGAAGACAGTGACGATAGCACCCTAGCGGACTTTATCGCTGATGAAGACACCATTGCTCCGGCTACCTCGGCCGCGCGAAAGATTTTGAAGGATCACCTCGATGAGATTATTAGTGACTTGACCGAGCGGGAAAAGAAGATTTTAGAGATGCGGTTTGGCCTGATGGATGGTGTCCAGCATACTTTGGAGGAGGTGGGGAAAATTTTTGGGGTGACGCGAGAGCGGATTCGACAGATTGAGGCCAAGGCTCTGGAAAAAATTCGCCAACATCATAAAGTTGATAAGCTGGTGGACTATTAATCCATGGATCGAGAAAAAGAGTTAGAACAAAAAATAAAAGATCTCGAACGCCTCTCTTTTGTGGATGGCTTAACTCAGGTTCTAAATCGCCGGGGGCTAGAGATAGTTGGAGACAAAGTTTTGGCGGGCTCAATTCGACGACAAAGAAACTTAGATGAAGCGGGGCGAGTCCACTTGGCGGTTTTATTTTTGGATTTGGATAATTTCAAATCAATTAATGATACTTACGGCCATGAAGCGGGGGATCGAGTTTTGGAGGAGGCGGCTAAGCGTCTTGAAGCCAATGTTCGACAAAGTGATTTGGTCGGCCGTTGGGGTGGAGAGGAATTTATAATCCTTTTGCCCGACACGGATCAAGTGGGCTTAAAAATAGTTGGCGAGAAAGTGCGACGGGGTTTAGAAATCGCTCCGGTTGTCTTTGCGAGTCAGGCGATAAGTGTAACGGCTAGCATCGGCGGGGCCGTTATTGTCGGTGACGAAGAATTGGCCCAAGGGATTAAGCGAGCGGATGAGGCGATGTATTATGCCAAGACAAAATTAGGGAAAAATGCGGTTGCAATCTCGGGCCAAACGGGTTAAAGTATTTAGGTTAAAAATTGATTATTTATCCTTCCGTAGCTTTACGCGAAGGAAGATTCCGCGGTAGCTCAATGGTAGAGCGGCGCCCTGTTAAGGCGATGGTTGTAGGTTCGAGTCCTACCCGCGGAGCCAAGAAACTAGATACGAACTCATTTTTTGGCTCCAGTTTTGGCAGTTAACATGAAAATCTATCTTGATATAGACGGGGTTCTTGTGGGAAGGGGTAGAAAACCTGCTCCTTATGTCGTTGAGTTTCTCAAAAAAGCTACCGAAAACCACGATTGTCATTGGGCAACTACTCATTGTAAGGGAGACACCGTTCCAGTCATGGATTATATTAAAGGAATACTACCCGTTGAGGCGATTGAATACTGTAAACTTATTAAGGCAATCGAGTGGTCACACAAAAAAACCGAAATCTTTGATTATGAATCTGATTTTCTTTGGTTTGAGGATGCTCCGTTTGAATTTGAGAAGGAAGTTCTAGCTCAGCACGATAAGTCCGATAGTTTAGTATTGGTAGACTTGATAAATAATCCGAACCATTTAAGAGAACTTATAAAATTAATATGAAAACTATACTCGTTGACGCCGTGAACTGCTTTGTCTCTGGTCCAGGAGAGATTTACAAAGAGATGCACGAGCTCCTTGAGACTTACCCAAGCAGGAAAATAATTCTTACTGGGGCGAATGATCAACAATTCAAAAAGTTTGGGCTAGATAAAATGCCGTATGAGGTTTTTACGCTCAAACATGACCCTGAAAAAACGAACCCCGAATACTACAAGAAAATGTTAGAGCACTTTAATCTCCCGGCAGAAGATGTGGTGTATTTTGAACACAATCCCGAAGCGGTTAAAAGTGCTCAATCTGTTGGAATAAACTCCTATTCCTTTGACTATGACAAAAAAGATCTAGTTGCCCTTAAGGAATTTTTGGACGCCAAACTTTGATGATAAAAAAATTTTCTCCATCTAAAAACCCGCCTTTTTAGGCGGGTTTTTAGATTTTAGGCTAGAATTAAAGCTCGAATATTTTGTTGAAAATATCCTGAATTCTCTGATTAACTTTATTTTTAATGACGTAAGAAATACACTTACCCTGGTTATCGAAGCTTGGGTTGTTAAACATCATCCAGCCGTCTTTCTTGCAGTCGTTCACGTTCACCGGTGGCCCAATGAGAGTGAAATCAAATTGCGTATCATTAATCATCACATTATTTACCCAAATTGTTTGCTCTTGATCAGCAAAAGCCCATCCTGCGTCCGCGGTCAGTTGAATGCTTTGAACGGCTTGTCCAGAGAGAAGGGCCAAGGCGTCTGCATGAGTGCTGTAGAACGCTCCGCCCAACTGGGTTAAATCAAATCGTGCGTCTGGTGAAGCAATCAAATTACCGGTACTTTGCCACCCTGCGGTACAGCCGGTGAAATTTGGGTGAGGCCCAATGTAGACGAACACATTCTTATTGTTAACTTTTATCTGAAATCGAGGGGCCCCGCCCGCGCAATCATCATCGGTTATATTATAATCAGTGCCAAGATAAGTCAGCTCCTCAAAGTTAAGGCCAATATCTGTCCAATTTATCCCGCTGAAATCATTGTCCGGACTACTATCAGAAAGATCCGAGGGCAGAACCACCACGCCCGTGTCATTGAACGCTCCACCGTAAAGCATAGGATCAGAAACGGCAACTGCGGTCAAAGCGAAAGCGAAAAACGAAAAAATTACGACGGAACTAAGAATTTTTTTCATAAATTAACTAGGTTATTTATATATTTATTTTTCCTCTTTATTTTAACAAGTCTCAATTATCTGGGCAAGTTGATCAGGGGTTTTTTGGGCTAAGCGGAATTTCTAGTATATTTACATCATGACCTATCAAGAATTTATAAAAGAACTTATTAACCGATTTGGGGAGGAGCGAGGGATACTCATGGCACTTAGAGCAGAGGTCGGATTTTTGCGAAGATTTATCGAGGAGCAAAATCTGCCCGGGTTTAAAGAGGAACAAAAAGCGATGATTGCAGACTTTCTTGAACGGCACCCGCAAAACTAGTGAGCATGATTTGCAGGAGATACTTTAATTGATATGCTTATATTATGCAAAAAATAGCCACGAAAGTATTCGTCTGGGCCTCCGTCGCCTTTGGCATCATCGGGATGCTGATGGTTTTGACAACCTCTCCAACAAGTGATGGCCCAAACGTCATTTTACTAAAACTCCTATTCACATCCGTTATTGTTATCTTGACGTCATTCGCCCTGAGCGTTGCCAGCAAGTATTTAAACGGCAAGTCTTAGTTTTAAAAGTTCTAAACGTTTTGCGAGATATAAGGAGAAAACAGTAACAAGCTCCACGGAGCCTCGTCTCTGATGGGGCTTTCGTTTGGACTCGATATAGACGGTAGAACGGAACTTTGATTAAATTAGCTTATGGCTTACGCTTCACGAGCGGGAGAAAAGTTGGAGTGGGCCCTTAAAACTTTTAACGTGAGGGTCACTGGCTTAGTTTGTGCCGATTTCGGCTCAAGCACGGGCGGATTTGTTGATTGTCTTTTGCAATCTGGGGCAACGAAAGTTTACGCGGTTGAAACCGGCTATGGGGTCCTTGATTGGAAGCTTCGGAATGACAACCGGGTGGTGGCTATGGAAAGAAAAAATGCTATGCACGTGGAACTTCCGGAAAAAGTGGATTTGATAACTATAGACACGAGCTGGACCAAATTAGAAAACATAATACCCAATGCTCGAAAGAGTCTTAAAGAAAAAGGCCAAATTATTGCTCTGGTGAAACCGCACTATGAAGCTGACCCCAAAATGTTGCGCAAGGGCAAGCTCTCAGAGGAGTTTATCTCCGAAGTGCTCAGCAATGTAAAAGACAAATTGAGTGGACTGGGGGTTGAAGTCGTTGGTGAAACTTTGTCGCCGGTGTTGGGGGGTAAGGGTAAAAATAAGGAGTATTTATTGCATCTCCAGAAGGTTAGCATTTAGGAGAGAGGCGGTTATCATTTTTCAGAAGGGCGGTTTTATAAGTAGACTAAATAACTTTTTGTTTTTTGGAGCCATTCCTTGACTAAGGCTGATTTCGGCCATATAGTACGGGCAGTAAATTTGAAAGGTAGGCACAGATGGCAAAAAACCTAAAAGAGATCAAAGTGAGGATAAGGTGCTATCACCTTGCTTTGGACCCGCCCATTGAGGTCTTTAATATCGAAGTTTCCGATGAACAAGGACTCTGGAAGGAGTCCCTTGGCTCAAAGGAATTGCTAGAGGCTTTTGTTAAGGGAATCAAGGCCGGAGCTTCCCTTGGGGGGTGCCGGGTTGAGATGGAAGAAACCGTCCGGAAACGGATCTAATATAAGATTGAGCCCCACGACGGGGCTTTTTGTTTCTCGCAGATTTTTGATAGGGTTATTTTAATGAGAAAAGTAATACTAATTGGCGGGGCGCCGACTACCGGGAAGTCAACTTTGGCCAGTTTAATGTCCGAGCGTCTAAGCCTGCCCTGGATATCGACGGATCAAATAAGGGAGTTGATGAGAGCGGTTGTGGATAGAGATAAATTTCCCAAATTGTTTAATCCGGAGGGTTATGACGCCCGGAGATTTTTAACGGAATTTTCTGCTGAGGAGATAGCCAATATGGAGATGGAGCAAGGAGAGGAGACTTGGGTTGGAATCAGGAAGTTTATAGAAGATGATTATACTTGGGGGAAGGGCTCTATTATCGAAGGAGTAAATATTCTCCCGCATTTAGTTGCGAGAGATTTTAAAGACGACAAAGAAATTAAGGCCATTTTTTTGGTGGATGAAGACGCAGACCGGATGAAAGAGGTAATATATACCAGAGGCCTTTGGGATGATGCGGGTACCTACCCGGATGATTTGAAGGAGAAAGAAGTAGAGTGGGCGACTCTTTTTAGCCACAAACTAAAATCAGAGGTTGAGAAATACGGGTTTCCCTATATTGAAGTTCAAAAAATGAAGATGATTTAGGGCGAGTTCTTAAAATTCTTAATATGGTGTAGTTGACGAGAGGTAGTTTTTAATCTATTTTACGGCCAGCACTTTGAAGGGATCATGATCGGTTTCCAAGAGGAGAAAAGGTAATGAAGGAAATAGATCCAGCTGAGTTTTTGGGCGAGTTTGTGTCAGATCACGGCGAAAAGCTGAAAGTCGTCGTTCAGCCAATGACAAGGGAGCAGGCCCGGGCAGTTTTCCCATACCGGCCGTCTTCGAAGTACGCCGAATCAACTTTCGGCGGGAATACTTTTCGCGATGACAAGGCCCTGCTTTTGAGCCGAGCGGCAAAGCGGTGCAAGATGTGCACTGCGGCCACAACACTGGCGAACCTTAAAGAAGATATCTGCCCGGATTGTGACGGGCGATCGGAATTAAATGGGCTTGATCCCCATTTGAGTCCGGAGGATTACTACGCGAGGTTTAATAGTATAAGGTTCAGGTTGGGTTGAGGGTTCAGTAGGAGCCCGCAACTTAAGGAGGCAACGAGATGTTTTTTATTGTAACGGTGGTATCTCCGATGGGGGGCCTATACTCTCGGGTTTGTTGAAGCCGAGGACAAGGAAAGGGCCCGAGAAGATGTCATATATTGTTTTGTTAAGGCCGGAATTCCCCTCCACAAAATTAGGCTTTCGAGAACTCCTCCCGAAATCGGAATTGGGTCTAAGGCTATCTCGATTTCCCCGATTAAGCAATTTAGTCTTGATTTAGCCTTGGCTGCCCTGGTCCTTCCATAGGGGGGCTTGTTTCGAAGAGCAATTTTTATTTAGCCCGCTTTCGGCGGGTTTTTTGTTGAATGTTTACAGAAGTCCGAGGATTTGCAAGGATAGGGGGGTAAAAGTAAGTAAATAAAATATGAATAAAATACTAGCAACGCTCCTGTTCTTCGGGCTTTTGGGGTTCAGCTTTTTCGGGGTGGCTTTAATCGCGCAGGCAATTACGCCGAGCCTCTCGATTCAAAACTCCGGGGGTGGAGACTCGGTTCAGGTAAACGTTTCGGGGGATGCCTACGCCAACGTCGTGCTTTACTACCAGAGTTATAATTATGGCTCCCAATCTCGTTCAATCGGGACAACCGGGCCAAGCGGCCATCTCTCAACTTCTTTGAGCAGTTCATTCTTGGGGGTTAATACCGGCTCCTCGGTTTATGTTGTCGTCAACGGCCAAACTTCACCGAGTGTAATTTGGCCGGGTAGTTCTAATTGTTTTGGCAATAATTGCAGTGGGGGGACAATAACCTTGAGTCAGACGGGAATAAATTTGGGGATAAATCAATCTCGGACCGTATCGATTTCCGGGGGCAGTCAACCCTATTCGCTGTATCCCAGCCTGTTGGGCGTTTTTCAGGCCAGCATCGGCGGAAATACATTAACAATCTGGGGGCAGTCCAGTGGCTCTGGCTCAGTTCAGATTTGTTCTTCGGGCGTGAACGCCGGGGGCAGTGGTTGCGCGACAATTTATGTCACGGTGGATGGCTTTAATAATAACGCCTCAATTTATTTGAGCCCAAGTAACCTAAATCTAAATGTTGGAAGCAACGCAACGATTAGTATTTCCGGCGGTAATTTTGGCTATTCCGGGAACTACTATATCTCCAGTAACAGCAATCAAAATATTGCCTCGACTTCAATTAACGGCAGCACAATCAATGTTTACGGCCAGAATTCTGGGACAACCTCGATAACAGTTTGCCAGAGCAACGGTGGCCAGTGTACTTCGGCTACGATTACCGTCAACTCCGGGGGCTTTAACAACTATGTTCCGACAGCCGTAACGTTCAGCCAATCAAGTCTCAATATCAACTCAGGTGAGAGTCGGGTTATCTCGATCTATGGCGGGTCAAGTTCTAGCTATAACCTTGCTTACAACTCCAACCCTAATGCCCTACAGGCAACGGTTAGCGGGAGCACGCTCTCTATCACGGGTCGTTTTGGAGTCGCCGGGGTGATCGTAGTTTGTTCGACTTCCGATAGCTGTGGCGCGGTTACGGTCTTGGTGAATGGGAATAACAATAATAATTTCCCACCCAACTCGGGGAATTGGACTTTTTGTGTCGTCGAGAATCAGACTTGCTACTTCTCAGGCAGTCGACAAGTTCGATATGGCGCTAACAACTCTTATTTCTACCGAACCTTTACCGGTAGTGTCTTTTGTTCGAATGGAGTCTTTGGCGATCCAATTTTCGGAGTGTTTAAGAAATGTGAGATAAGTTATTAGGAAAGCAATAGCCAAGACTATTTCGGATAAATAGTGTATATTCTTTCTATATGGCTAAACGAAGAACGGGCGTAGGTCGAAAAAGAAAAACTCGATCTTATAAAACCAAAAAGAGGCTAGCGATAAAACACGAGATGTTGGCTAAAAGAGCGGAGAGAAAGAAAGGGGGCAAATAGGGCGGACACTAATGGTTACTCCAGAACTAGAATCTTATATAAGGGAAATGGTTCGTTTGAATTTGAAGGCAGAGGCTCGAAAAGAGCTTCTGCTTTTGGGTTGGCCCGAGACGGATATTGAGGCCGGGTTTGAGAAAATTCTAGGGGTTGCTAGTACTCCTCAAAAACAGAAAAAATGGTTGATTGTAATGGGCTTAATTTTAATTTGTCTTGCGATTTTAGTTGGGAGCGGGGTTCTGGTTTGGGGAAAAACGGCTAAGCCAATCAATATTGTCTATCGTCAATATTCAGAAATTGGGGATGAAATCATCTTGGATTTTAATAAAAAAATTACTGAAGAATTGGCGCAGCCGCGTTTTTCCATAGAACCGGATGTCTCGGGTGATCTAGTTTGGGTTGACGAAACAAATCAGCTCCATTTCGCGCCCCATAACGGCTTTGCTTTAGGTCAAAACTACCAAGTTAATTTTAAACGGGGAGTCAATATTTTTGGCCGAATCTTTGGAGTGGGCCAGAAGTTTAATTTTGTCGCAACTAAATCGGAATTTGAGGATAGAAAGGAGGGCGAGCCGGTTGGGAGAGAGCGGATTCCGGGGATAGCGGTGAAATCAATTGACGTTAATTTGGAGGCGATGACGATAAGTCTATTGGAAGATGGTTTTGCTATCGCTCGATATCCGATAGCGGCCAAGGGGAATCCCTGGTCCTCGCCAACTCGAGAGGGAACTTTCACGGTTAAAACCAAAGAACCAAGACATTTCTCAAGTTTGGCTAAAGTCTGGATGCCTCAAGCAATGCAATATTCGGGGGACTATTTTATTCACGGTTGGCCCTATTGGCCCAATGGGACCCTCTTGGCGACAAGGTATTCCGGGGGCTGTGTTCGGCTGGGGGAAGGCGTGTCCGAAGCGGTTTTCGATTGGGCTGAAGTCGGGACCGCGATTACAGTCCACTCCGACGTGGATAAAGTGGTGGTCGTCTCGCCACAGGCTTTGAAAGCGGGGGACCTAGTTCAAGAAGAGGGCGCCTCGGATTTATTTTTAATTAATATAGTTGGTGATAAAAGATTAAAGAGACAATTTTTCGGGAACATAGACTCCGAAAAAGTCCTAAAAGTTCCCAAGGGGGGTCTGGTTTCTTACGAGTTTTCTGATTTTGCCCAACGGATCGAGGGAGGAGATAGCTCTGTTTACCGAGTTGATTCATCTGGATTTTGGCACGAACTCCAGTGCGGGGAGACGCCTTACAGCAAAAATTTATTGGCCCAGAATTGCTATCCGAAGTGGGAATTATTGGGCCATGATTATAGCGAGATATTCCCGATCAGGGATGAAGAGTGGCGCGCCTTAAGCCAAGGAGCGCCTCAGAAGATTTAATTCTATAGCTTCTCAATCTCTTTGAGGTCTTTATCGGGTAAGTATAGAATGACGAGGCCGAGAATTATCCCGCCAACAGCCGTGTAGATGTGGGAGTTATTCAGGACAATTTCGTCAAAAAAATCAAGAATATACCAAACACCCCGCCAAATTAAAACCAAGCTGATGACAATGCTTAGGTTTTTACCGAAGTAAACAAAGAGGTTTTTCTTTTTCATCTTTCTATTCTAGATTCTTGTCGGCCCAAGGTCAAAGCTGATAGAATTATGAAAGTTTCTAAAAAGATCTGGTGAGGTTAAGATTCCGGGGGATTGCTCTAAGGATTAAAGTGTTAAAATTATTCAGTACCAAAGCGCACATTCTTGATTCTTGACAATTAGGAGGGTTACGACGATGTCAGATCAACCGGAGAGAGCCGAAGAATTAACTAGGCTCGTTAGGGATTATTTTCGGGGCGGTTCAGAATTTCGACCCTATGCTATCTACAATCAAAATCTGGATTGGATTCAGGTCTTGTTTGAGGATTGTAGCGTGACCGAGATCCCCATAACGGGCATCAAGTTGGTGCTCGTATTCAAAAATCATCCCATCTTGACTTCTACGGTGGTTGGCTTCAATATCGAGGGGGCCAAACGTTTTGCCGAGGGTTCCGGGGCTTCAGTAGGCGGTTCTCTCGATCTTCGAATCGCCTTGCAATCCTTTATAGACTTTCTCACCAACCAAAAGGGCTTCGTAAGGTCATTTGATTGGCGAGAAGCAATCCGGGGCTTGAAGTCTCGGCTAGAAGAACTCGGTCTTACCCACGTTGATCTGGGCTCACGCTAAAGTCCGCCTGCGCGGACTTTTTGTTTGGGCTAAGGTTTGGTAGGATTTGAATATGACCAAGTACATTAATGATAGCGGGACGACGGGGGCTGTTTACGGGCTCGGCCTGATCGGCGCCGCTATCTACTATCTCTCCCAGGCCACAACTTTCTGGGCGGGCATAATCGGAATCGCTAAGGCTATCCTTTGGCCGGCCTTTTTGGTTTATAGAGCCCTTGCCTTTTTCGGGGCTTGAATTTAGAGAATAAACCAATTGGGGGGGAGACGGGCCGTCTCTCTTAGCACCCTCCGCCAATTTTTAAAGTGTAACAAAAAGATGTTAATTTAGTCTGTATGAACGAGGGTCAAGGCAAAAAATTTGTGGCGGTGTACAGGCAGTATTTTCCTAAGATTTATAAATACTGCCTGTTCCGCCTCAATTCTAAGGAAGATGCTGAGGATCTGACTGAACAAACTTTCTTAAGAACTTGGGATTATTTGATACAAGGAAATGAGATAGAAAACTTCAGAGCGTTTCTTTTTAGAGTCGCCCATAATCAGGTGATTGATTTGTATTCAAAAAGAGAGATTGATAGAAAACATAGCGAGCCATTGATCAATCAGGAGGGGCGAGAGCGAGATCTCCCCGATGAGACGGATCTATTAGCCGATAATCAGGAGAAAGAATTATATCAGGAAGCGCAAGAAGAGCTGGATCAATTAAAACCGGAATATCGAGAGGTGATGATCCTTTACTATGTCGAAGATTTGGATTTGTCGGAGATTGCCGAAATTTTGGGATTAACCGAAGGCAATGTTCGAGTCCGATTGCATCGAGCCAGGAATAAGTTAAAAGAAGCAATGCGGTAAAAATATATGGCCAAAGATTTAGAAAAAAAACTGAAACAGTTTAGAAATAAGCCCCTTCATTCCAAGGAGTGGTCTGATTCGCTTGAACGAAAAATTATTCTCTACACTAAAGACAACCCGATTCCGGACAGTGTAACAAAAGAGCTCAAGTCAAGTCGTCAGAGACAGAGAGTAACTGACGGCAGTTCGTTTTTAGAACAGCCCACTTTTCGGGGGATGTTCTACCAACTGAGACTTTCGTCCCTAGGTATGAAGATGACACTTGCCCTTGGCCTTATTTTAGCCCTAGTTGGTGGTGTTGGCGCGGCGGCCGAGGCGGCGGTTCCGAGCGAGCCTTTATATAGCTGGAAGGTCAACGTTAACGAAAGGGCCCGCTCCGCTATAACGGTTGGCGCTCAGAACCAAGCTGAATACGAGGTTAAGCTGATGCAGAAAAGACTGGGAGAATTGGCCAAGGTTAGCGTTCAAGCCGAGGTCGACGCCCAAGCTCAGACAGAGGCCACGGTCCGGTTCGGGGCCCAGCAAGATAAAGTTCAAGCCCGAATCGAATCTTTGGAAAATGAGTCGAACACTCGGGTTGCTTTGGAAATAAACTCCCGCGCGGCGGCAACTTTGGAAGCGAACGCCGAGCTCTTATCCGGCTTGAGGCTAAGAATCCCTCCTGTGGCGAACCGGGGCTTAGAAACAGCGATTGACTCAATTGTTTCGGCTCGCGATAGAATTGAAGCCCGAGCGAGTGGCCTTGAGGCGAGATTCCGCTCGGAGGTTCAGGCTCGGGGCGAGGCGATGCTTGTGGTTGAAGCCCGTGAAAGAGTTCAAGCCGGAGAGAGTCGGGTAAACATGGCGACTCGAATTGCGGATGAGGCTGCTACTCAAAACGCTCTGACCATAGAAATCCGAGGTCAACTTCGAGATGCTCAAAATGCGCTAATCCGAGCGCAAGAAGCCCTAGAAAGAGAAAATCACTTTCAGGCGATAACCGAGGCGCAGGTAGCCGTTGAAGCGGCCCTAGAAATAGAATCAAAAATTAAAGCTCGATTACAAGCGGCCGATCAGGTAAAAGATTTGCTCAGAATCGGAGATCAGCTTGATATTGAGGCCGAAGGCGAGACTGAGGCCGAGCTGGACCTAGACCTAGAGATTGATTCTGAAGTTGAGAGCGAGATTGAAAATGAGCTAAACTTAGGAAATCAATTGTTTATCGGGTCATAAAATTTGTAAAACCTTGTTTGCCCCCTGTTCCGCCAGTTGGCGGAACAGGGGGGAGTGACTGCTCAAATCCTTGGGCGGTTTTTGTTTGGGGGTTTTTAATTTTTCTGGGATAATTTAATGGAATGGATATGAAGCTAAATGCTTTTAGGTTTCTAAGATTTATCGCGATTGCTCTTGTCGGGCTAAGCGCTGTTTTTTATGTAGGGGTTTCGGCCAGTAATTTCCCGGAAAGATACCCCAATCTTACTTTGGCGATTGGGGATCGAGTGGCCGGTTTCTTGGGGCGGTTAACCTTACCGATTAAATTGGCCCAGCTGTCACTGCAAGAAGTTGATTCTCAAATTCTAATACCGGTTTTGGGCAGTCGAGTTGAGGGAGTGGCCGACACCTTTGGCTCCCCTCGAGATGGCGAACGAAGCCATGAGGGCCAAGATATTTTTGCGCCCAAAGGAACACCGATATTTTCGGCAACCAATGGCTACGTCACCCGAATCGGACAAGGTAATTTAGGCGGGAATTATGTCAATATTACCGGAGCGGGTGGGCGGCGCTACTACTATGCCCACCTTGATCGTTTCCCCCAAGGTCTCCAAGTTGGTCAGCGGGTGACAACAGATACCGTAATTGGTTTTGTCGGTAATACCGGCAATGCTCAAACAACTCCCGACCATCTTCATCTTGGCGTTTATGAATCGAGACAAGCGATAAATCCACTTCCGCTCTTGGTCAATCGATGATTTTTTTAATAAAATAAAGGTATGATAATGACAACGACAGAATCGATCCCCGGTCGTGAGGTAACCCAGATTCTGGGGGTGGTTCGGGGCAATACTATCCGGGCTAAACATCTTGGTAAAGATATTATGGCGGGATTGCGAAATTTAGTTGGCGGTGAGATCAAGGAATATGTCCAAGCCTTGACCGAGGCGCGAGAGCAAGCTATCGAGAGAATGGCGGCGCAGGCCAACGATCTGGGAGCGGATGCCGTCATTAATATTCGCTTTGCGACCTCCCAAATTATGACGGGGGCGGCCGAACTTTTGGCCTACGGTACGGCGGTAAAATTAAATTAATTTGACGGCGCAACCACCGAGGTGATGCTATAATAGAAAAGAATGATATTTAATCTCCCCATCGATATCACTCCGTTATTAGAGTTAAATTATTTAGCTCTTTCGGTCGGGGTTATTGTTGCCTTTTATATCATCCAAGTCTTTATAATCGAGTATCACTTGATTCGTTTCGGCATAGGCAGTCACCCCAAGTTGTTTGCTCTGGTCTTCTTTATCGGCGCAATTCTTATTTTCGGAGCGAATGTTGCCGGATTTTATAATCTGGATCCCAAAGAGATATTTATCGGTTTTCAAAAGTTGATTTCGGAAATTGATTTTCGAATTCCGGAGGCCAATATCCCATAATTGTGAGTTTTTTAACGGAAACCAAATTCAGCTTTTCAGAGCAGTATAAAGATGAACAAGTCGTTCTGCTTTTGCGTCGACATTGGTTTGTTATTTTAATTCCGATTATCGGTTATATCTTGTTAGCTTTTATCCCGGTGCTAATTCGAGGCCTATGGGGAGATATTATTATCAGTAACGGCTTTGGATCGCTCTTCTGGTTTGGGGCGGCTATTTTTTATTTAATCTGGTGGATGAGTTTCGGCTATAGAATTATGCTCTATCTTCTTGATGTCTGGATTGTAACCGATCATCGCATTATCGATAGTCGGCAACTCGGATTTTTTAAGCGAATCGTGGCCGAGGCTAAAATTGACAAAGTTCAAGACGTTACGACCCGGATAACCGGTTTTTTTGCCACAATTTTGAAATTTGGCGATGTCGAAATTCAGACGGCTGGCACGGAACGAAACTTTTTATTTGAACAAGTTCCCGACCCAACAGCAATCCGGGAAAAGATTCTAAAAGCGATTAGCCATTATCGTCGTTTTCATCCTCAGGGCTGGGAGAACGACCTCTAAAATTCAAATCAAAAAATACGCTGGGCCACTTTTTATTGGACGGTCTTATCACTTAATGCTTAAATTGGAACACCAAATATGAAGGTAATCATCGTAATTGTTCTGGGGGCCTTGATTATCGGAGGAGTCTTCCTTTTTAAAGGCAATCAAGACGGGGAGCCAATTTCTTCCGATTCACCCACTTTTACCGTTGTAGCCCTTCAGGAACAAGTTGAAGCTCGTTCGGATCAAGCCAGTCAATTTTCTCAAATCTCTGGTGAAAATCAGCTTGCTTTAGGGTCGGAGATAAGTACCAAAGAAACCGGACGCGCTTCGATTTTGTTTCCAAATAATACCGTTACCTCTCTGGGAAATAACGCCCAGCTGGTTTTAGTTCAGGCCGAGACAAACGGCGACAAGTCGCAGATGGAATTAAAGGCGGGGAGCATGTGGTCAAGGGTAAAAAATGTTAGCGGGAAAGGAGACGTTTATCAGGTCCAGACGGGGAATATGGTGGCCTCAGTTCGAGGGACAATCTTTTTAACCGAGTACATCGACGGGCTTTCCTATCTCTTGGTTTTTGAGGGGGTTGTCCGGGGCCAAGCGATTGATCCCAAAACGGGTCAGCTTATTGATTTGGCGGGCGTAGACGTTGAGGCGGGTTACAAGATAAAAATTGATTCCAAGAATTTACCCAAGGATTCTAGCGAAATAAAAAAGGAAAAGATAACTCGCGCTGATCTGGACCGACTTATAATTCGAGACAATTTTGAGGATATCGATGATTTTGATTTTGTGAGGGAGCTGTTGAGCGATGAAACGCCGACCCCCACGCCGAGGATCTCCGCTACGCCCCGGTCAACGCCGACCCCCTCACCTCAGATAACTAAAACTCCACCGCCTAGCCCAACAGCAACGCCGACCCCGACGCCCACGCCTACCCCCACGCCGACCCCTGTTCCGACCCCAAATTCGCCGGTTCTTTTCTCTGTTTCCCCAAAACAGGTTAATGTTTCAGAGGCGAACGGGGAGGTTAGCTTCTCAATAAACGGTAATTATCTTAGCTCCGTGACGGATGTCCGAATTGGGGGGGAAAGTGTTCGCTTCGGTAAAATTGATTCCCTGACAATCTTTGCCTATGTCTCCAATAGTTTTGAGCCCGGTGTCTATGATGTTTCCGTGGTCAGCCCTTATGGGACGGAGACTCTCTTTGAGGCCCTAACCCTACAATAATGTTTCGGGTCAAAAATAAAACTAACCTAGCCATCCCACTTGTAGTCGCGGTCTTCTTGGCTGGCGCTTTAGTTTTCGGGACTTTCTCCGTTTGGAAGGATCGAGTGGGGGACCTTCTTTTCAGTACCAACCAAAAATCAGAACGGATTTTAATTGTCGAGATTGATGAGGTTAGTTTGCAAAAGATTGGCCAGTGGCCTTGGCCGCGAGTCGTTTTCGCCCAAGCCATCAATCAACTTAAGGGAGCCGAGGTTATCGGCATTGACGTTAATTTCAAGGAGTCCTCCCGGCTTGGTCAAGCGGATGATTCAGCCTTTGCGCGGGCGATTGCTAACTCAACGGTTCCGGTGGTCTTATCGGCCAGTTTAGACGCTCAGGGGCGTCTGGAGGGCCCTATAGGGGCCCTAGTTGAGGTTAGTCGAGTTGGTTATACCAATCTGGTCACCTCGCCGGATGGGCTGGTTCGGCGCGTCCAGTTGGCCCAAGGTGAGCAAGACAGTTTCGGGCTTCTTATCGCTCAAGCCGAAGGTCAAAATTCCCCTGTTCCGGACAGTTACAGAAATAGTTCTGAGCGGATAAATTACAATCAAAAAGATTCTGATTTTTCAAAAGTATCCTTTGTTGACCTAGTTCAAGGGAATATCCCGACCAGTTTTTTTGAGGGGAAAACGGTTTTGATTGGAGCGACCGCGGCCGATTTGCAGGATTTTCATCAGACGCCATTTGGGGTTGCGAGTGGCGTGAGTATTCAGGCCCAGATCGTCGAGATGATCAGCCGAGGTCAGTTTATTCGGGAGGTCTCCGTCTCGATGAATTTACTCTTGGTACTTTTGTTTTCTTTTGGTAGTGCCCTTATAATTTTTTATCTAAAACGAGGAGACTGGCGACTTGGGCTCTTGGTTATCCTGTTTGGATTTTATAATTTATACAGCTTGTTTATTTTTGACGCGGGGCTTCTAGCCGATATTTTTCACCCCAATCTGGCGATTATTTTAAGTTCCTTGGGCTCCTTCGGATTTCGTTATTTAGAGGCCTCGCGCCAACGACGATTTTTGACCGACTCTTTTTCTCGGTACGTTGCCCCCGAGATTGTTAAAGAATTATTAGAATCACCGGAGAAATTAAAATTAGGGGGTCAGAATCGACGCGTGACAATCTTATTCTCGGATATTCGCGGATTTACCACTCTCTCAGAGAGTCTTAGCCCGGAGAAGCTCGTCGAATTTTTGAATCGTTATTTGACGGTGATGACCGATATCGTGCTCGGTAACAAAGGCGTGATTGATAAATATATCGGGGATGCGGTTATGGCGTTTTGGGGGGCGCCACTGGAGAATAAAAATCATGCCGGTTGGGGGGTTATTTCCGCAATCAAGATGATTGAAAGTTTAAACCTCTTTAATCAAGAATCGGCTCGGCTCGGTTCCCCCGAGATAAAAATTGGCGTGGGCTTAAACACCGGGGAAGTGACGGTTGGTAATCTGGGATCGGAGAGGCGGTTCGACTACACGGTTATCGGGGATACGGTAAATAGCGCTTCTCGTTTGGAAAGTCTTACTAAAATGTATGGGGCCCAGATAATAATCGGCCAAGAGACCCTGAAGGAGATCGCTCAAAATAAATTTGATTCTATCATTGGCGAGGTTACGATTGAAGGCCATGGGGAGAAGGTTTTGATTCGAGAGCTGGATACGGTTAAGGTTAAGGGGAAGGAGCAGGGTTTAAAGATTTATGAAGTAATCTTGGGGGCAGATGAGAAAAAAATTAACATGATTAAGGAAGATTTTAAGCGAGCCTTGTTGGCCTACTATCGCGGGGACTGGGCGGTGGCTAAATCGGCTCTGCGTTTGATTTTGGAAAAGCATCCCGAAGATGGGCCGACCAAATTGCTTTTGGCGCGGTGCCAAGAGTTGGAGGGTCAGGCTGACTGGCACGGGATTTACACACTGACCTCAAAGTAATAAGTTGAGATTAACTTAGGGCGGGTTACCTTAAGAGAACTTTCCAAATTTTTAGAAAGGAGCTGGGAATGAAGCGGAGAGGCGGCATATATATAACCTGTCACAAGTGTGGGCGTTCGACTCAAATCCCGGTGCGGGTTTTAAGAGAAGCACTGGTTTGTTCTTTTTGCGGGTTGTCTCTGGCCGAAAAAGAGACACCCCCGCCTCCACCTTTTGAATTAACGCGAGAGGATAAAGTATTTCTGTGGGGGAAGAATGTCGAAACTTGGAATGAACCACCTTCCCGAACAGCGGAGTACTTTCTTTCTCGACTAACGGATAGGGAAAAGAGACTCTTAAAAAAATATGGCATAAAAGTCGACTAGACATTTTGCCACAAGCTTTGCCCCCCACTGGCGTGTTGGTGGGGGGTTTTATTTGCCGGACCCGGATGGTTTGAGCAAAAGTGTGATAGAATAAAAAACAGAATGAAAAAGCCATTCGTTTTCACGGGGGCAGTTGTTTTTTTGTTGGTGGCGCTTCTTCATCTTTCCCGATTAATTCTAGGCTGGGATATCGCGGTGAATAATTGGGGGGTTCCTCATTGGTTTAGCTGGATTATTGTTTTTTTGAGTTCTTTCTTGGCCTTGCAAATTTTTCGGGCCAGTCGATCTTAGCGTTCTTTAAAAAGGAGTGGGCATGGATATAAACTGGAGGAATCTGTTTTTTGTCGCTTTGGGGTGGTTTATCTTGACCTCCCACTTGACGACTTTGGGGGTGACGCTCTTTTTACATCGGAGTCAGACTCACAAGGCCGTTGTTTTTCATGGCGCTGTCAGTCATTTTTTTCGGTTCTGGCTTTGGCTAACAACTGGAATGGTGACGAAAGAGTGGATCGGGGTGCATCGATGGCACCACGCCCATCCCGACGAGGGTGATGATCCCCATAGTCCGGTAATCTTTGGCTTGAATTCGGTCGTCTTTGGTGGCTGGAGGCTTTACCGCCGGGCCATAAAAGATCGAGAGGCGATTGATCATTTCAGTCGAGGCTACGGGCCCCAAGATTGGCTCGAAAAAAATTTCTATGAGAAGTTTTCTCTGTTCGGGATCCTCTTCCTTTTGCTGGCGCAGGCCTCGATCGGTTGGTTTTTAGCCGGTCAAGCGGGGGTTTGGGCCGCCAGTTTCCTCTGGCTGTTCCAGATGATTTGGATCCCTTTCTGGGCTGCCGGAGTAATTAATGGTTACGGTCATTCTCAGGGGCTAAGCTCTTGGTGGGGCTATACGAGTTACAATCAAAACAACAGCTCGGTTAATCGGGGTGGCATTGTTAACATTATCTTGTGTGGGGAGCCTCTCCACGAGAACCATCATCAGAGGCCGAGCTCGGCCAAGTTTTCTCATGCACGGGGTGAGTTCGATCTCGGCTGGGCCTACATTGTCGCCTTGGAGCGATTAGGCTTAGTGCGAGAGATCCGACGCTAAGACTCCGAGCGCGGGGGTTCAGAGTTGTGAACCCCTTTTTGTTTACAATCGGGCCTGGAAGAAAGATAATAAAATTATAAATGGGCGGAATGGAAATATCCCGTCCGGAATCCTATGAAAATTTGGGGGCTTCTTCGGATATTATTGGGCTGGATTTTTCTCTGGGCTTTTATTGATAAGCTTTGGGGACTTGGTTTTGCGACTGCCTCAGAGCGGGCTTGGTTGGCTGGGGGCTCGCCGACAAGGGGCTTTTTAAATTCGGTGACCGAGGGACCCTTTGCGGAGATTTTCAAAAGTTTAGCGGGCAATCCAATTGTTGACTGGCTTTTTATGCTCGGACTGTTGTTTGTGGGTTTGACGCTTTTCTTCGGCTTCAGTGTTCGTTTGGGGAGTTTGGCTGGAATTATAATGTTGGGATTCATATATCTGGCCGGATTTTTACCGCCAGAGAATAACCCGATTGTTGATGACCATATTATTTATATTGTTGTAATGCTTGGCCTGATCTTAAATCCCGAATCGGCCAACTTTCTCGGGTTTGGCCGATGTTGGCAGAAATATGGCCTCGGTCGCTTCGGCTTCTTCCGCTAGACTTGACTCAATAAATCAAGATGCTAACATGGCTTTACCACTAGAGTCACTACCTTTTTTCGCGGCAAGGGGTGACTACTGGTGAAGGGGGGCTCTTCGGGCCCCCCTCTTTTCTTTTTGGACATATCGAAGCCGGTCTCTGGGGCCAACGGGCCAAGGCATTCTGGGGGGGCTTTACTTGGAATTTTTGATAAAAACAGAAGTTATGGAATAATAGAGCCATGAAACATCCTTTTGAACTGCCAGAGTTAAGCTATGATTATTCGGCCCTAGAGCCGTATATTGATGCCCAGACGATGGAGATTCATCACTGCAAACACCATCAAGCCTATATTGATAAATTAAATATGGCCCTAGAGCCGTACGAAGATCTTCAGACCCAAACTCTGGCGGAGCTTTTGAAAAATTTAGCGGGACTACCCGAAGATATCCGAGGGGCGGTTCAAAATCACGGGGGCGGACATTACAACCACGCTCTCTTTTGGAAAATTATGAGCCCAACCGGGGGTCAAGTGACGGAAAAATTTGAATCAGCGCTTGAGAAAAATTTCCAGAGCGTTGAGGCTTTTAAAGAGACTTTCACCCAAGCCGCCATGGGCCAGTTTGGGAGTGGTTGGGCTTGGCTGGCCAAGGATGGCCAAGGGAGATTATCAGTCGTTTCTACCCCGAATCAAAACAATCCGATTTCCGATGGTTTAGTCCCAATCTTAGGGTTGGATGTTTGGGAGCATGCTTATTACTTGAATTACCAAAACCGGCGCGCCGATTATATTAAGGCTTGGTGGGCCGTCGTGGACTGGACGGGGGCGGAGGAAAATCTGTGATTGACGAAAGTTTTACATAAAGATAAATTACTATTATGGATATAAAAATAAGGAACTATTTAGGTTTGGCGGCGATCTTCGCCCTGCTAGTGGCGGGGTTTTCAACGGCAAGTTATGTCCGATCTTTTTCGAGATCGCTTGACCCAAATAATGTTCGAAGTTTTACGGTAACGGCGGAGGGTTCTACGATTGCGGTTCCGGATACGGCGACCTTTACCTTCGGGATAATCACCGAGGGCGGACTAGATGTTGCTAATTTGCAGAAGAATAATTCCGAGGCTTCCGATAAAATTTTAAAATACCTCAACGATCAAGGCGTGGGAAAGGAGGATATCAAGACTTCCAACTACTCGATTGACCCCCGTTATGTTTTTAGTAATGCGGGTCCATCCAGAATTGTTGGTTTTACGGTCAATCAAAGTTTTCGAGTTAAGGTCAAAGACTTTGCCAAAGCCAGTGATATTTTGGCAGGGGTGGTTGAGCGTGGCGCTAACAACGTTTCCCAGCTGTCTTTCGACATTGAAGATCGAACTAAGTTGGAGCAAAAAGCGCGAAAAAAGGCGATTGAAAACGCTAAAGAAAAAGCTAAAGATATTGCCGGAGCCGGGGATTTTCGACTTGGTCAGCTCCTCTCTATTGAAGAAAGTTTTGCCCCGGAGCCGATCTTCCGGGTCGCGGATAGTTTCGCCGGCGGAATTGGGGGCGGAGGCCCGGGAGTTGAGGGTGGTTCTCAAGAAATAAATATTGTCGTGACGGTTCGATACGGGATTGAATAATAAAACCGGTCTTAGAATCTCTGATAACTCAAAAACAGCCTACCGGCTGTTTTTGAGTTATTTAGATGTGTTATATTGGCAATTATGAATAAAGGGTTATTCCAAAAAGAATACAAACGCTTAAACTCCCAGCAAAAAAGAGCCGTTGATTTGATCGAAGGTCCGACCTTGGTTACCGCCGGCCCGGGGACAGGCAAGACTCAAGTTTTAACTCTGCGGATCGCTCAAATTTTAAATAAGACCCAGATTAACCCCGAGAATATTTTAGCCCTAACCTTCACCGAGGCGGCGGCGACTAATATGCGTCGTCGCCTCTTAACCATTATTGGTCAGAGCGCCTACCGACCAACGATCGCCACGTTCCACGGCTTTGCCAGCGGGGTTATCCAAAATTACCCTGATTATTTTCCGGAGATTATCGGGGCCGAGCCAATCACGGAAACTCAGCAGTTTGGCTATTTTGAGGCGATTATCAAAGGTTTAGATTTAGAGATTCTTCGGCCGATCGGCCGGCCCGATTTTTATATTGGATCAATTCGTCATGCCATTGATCAATTAAAACGAGAAGACGTCACCCCTGAAAAATTTGAGAAAATTGTCGATAAGGAAAAAATTGATTTTAAAAATATTGATGACCTAACCCATGAGTTCGGACCGTATAGGGGGAAAATAAAGGGGAAATACCTTCAATTAGAGCGTCAAATAAACAAGAATGCCGAACTTTTGAGAATCTATAGAAAATATCAGCAGGAACTTCGAGCCAATAATCAGTATGACTTTGGCGATATGATTATTGAAGTCGTTCGGGCCTTAGAGCAAAATCCAAATTTAAAACTCGAACTTCAGGAACGTTACCAATATGTTCTGGTCGATGAATATCAAGACTCAAACCAATCCCAAAGTAATCTGGTCCATCTTTTGATGGATTTTCACGAGAATCCCAATCTCTTTGTGGTCGGCGACGAGAAACAGTCGATCTATCGATTTCAAGGGGCCTCTTTAAAAAACTTTCGGGATTTTAAAAGTCGCTACCCGACCGTAGAAACAATTTCACTTCATCAAAATTATCGCTCAACTCAAGAAATTTTAAATGTCGCCCAAAGTCTCTTGTCTCAGGAGCATAATTTAAAAAGCGCTTTTGCGCATTCGGGTCCACCGGCGACAATTTTCTCCTTTCCTTCGATTCAAGCCGAGAATAACTTTTTGGTCGATCAAATTAAAGCCCAGATAAAATCAGGTCGGAAGCCGGAAGAAATCGCCATTCTATATCGAGACAATAGTGATAGCGCGGAGATTGCTCAAACCCTTGAACGCCAGGAGATTCCTTTTGTGATTGAGTCCAGCCAGGATGTTCTGGCCGACATTGATATTTCTAAAATCGTTTTGATTTTGGAAGCGATTAACGATTTTGGAAACGATCAGAAATTAATCCCGGTCTTGCACATCGACTTTCTGAAATTCAAGCCGGAGGAAGTTTTTAATCTGGTTCGGATCGCCCGCGAAAGCAGAAAGAGCCTTTGGCAATTGCTTAAAAAGGAGGAGTCATTCTCTGAGTTTTATAAAAAAATGATTAGCTGGGCGGTCCGAGCTAAAAATGAGCCGGCGGTCCGAGTTTTAGGGGATATTTTTGAAGAGTCGAATTTTAACCGGCATCTTTACCACCACCGGCAGATGGCTGGAAAAATCAGTAAGGCCGAGAAACTGTTTGATGAGGTCCGGAAGTTAAATGGCCTCAATCCTAAAGCCCAGTTAGCCGATTTCTTAGAACACCTTCGGATAATTCAAACGCACCAAGTCGCTATCAATAAAACCCAGTTAAACTCGGGTGGGGCGGTCCGATTGATGACGGCCCATCGAGCCAAAGGTCTGGAATTCGAGTCGGTCTTTATTATCGGCGCCACGGACGGCCATTGGGGGAATCGACGCCGGGCGGAAAATCTCCCGATTCTCCCCGGTGTCTTTTCGCTTCGAGCGAAGGATCTCGGCGATGAAAATGGTGATGATCGACGCTTATTTTATGTCGCCCTGACCCGGGCCCGAAAAGCGGTGATAATCTCCTATAGTCGAGTGGGGATTGATGGCCAGGAGCAATTGCCGTCTCAGTTTATTTCGGAACTAGATCCGCGGATGATTAAGGTGGGTGATGGGTCAAAATTTGAAAAACCGCTCGGCCCATCTTTGGGGGGTAAGTCCGAGAAAACAGTCAAAAAATCTTTGGGGGGTCTGGTCCGCGGTCTTTTGGAAAAACAGGGGCTATCCGTAACGGCTCTCAATAACTATTTAAAATGTCCCTGGCAATATTTTTATGTTAATCTTCTGCGCGTTCCGCAGGCGCCAGCCGTCCACCAGTATTTTGGCATCGCCGTTCACACTGCTCTGGGGGAGATATTTAAAGGGAAGCCAAATCGGAAAAGACTTTTAACTAAATTTAAGAAAGAACTGGCCGGGCTCCCCCTAACCGAGATTGAACTTCGGGAACTTCAAGCTCGAGGCGAGCGGGCGCTTGGGGGTTGGTTTGACCGGGTTGACCAGTGGCCAAAAGCCGTAAAAACGGAGTATCGAATTGATGATGTTTTACTTGGGAAAGAGATTCGGTTAGTCGGTGTTTTGGATCGCTTGGAGCTTTTACCCAAAAATGAAGTCAAGGTAATTGATTATAAGACAGGTAATCCCAAGAGTCGCAATGACATTATGGGCAAAACCAAAGCCTCCGACGGCTCTTTAAGGCGCCAGCTGGTTTTTTATAAACTTTTGCTCGATCACCACCGGGGCGGTCAGTATCTTTTTAACTCCGCGACCATTGATTTTGTTGAGCCGAACAGCTCGGGTAACTACAAAAAGGAGGAATTTTTTATCGAAAAATCCGAAGTTGCGGAGCTGAAAGGGGTAATTTTAAAAGCCGTTCAAGAAATAAAAAACCTCTCTTTCTGGGAGGGGCGGTGCGAGGATAAAGCCTGTCAATTCTGTCGCTGGCAGAATCTATAATTTTATAGAAAAGACCCGGGCGACATGGAGGGTGTGCGTCGCCCGGGTGAGTGCTCCTCCCCCGCTGGAGGAACAGCTTTCGCCCCCTCATAGTCTAGCATTTGAATTTATCTGTCAACCGGGCTGTTGATATCTAGGGCCAATTTTTCGGAGCGGTTTGACCCGAGTCTTTGGCTGTGCGATGATAACCAAATGTCGCAGTACTACAAGCCAAAAAGTTCCAAAACCTTTGATCCCAATCAAACAACCCCCTTTAGCCTAAGTCGATCGAAAATAGATTTGTTTATGGAATGCCCGCGCTGTTTTTATCTCGATCGGCGTCGCGGGGTGGGGCGGCCGCCGGGCTTTCCCTTTAATTTGAACTCAGCCGTGGACCATCTTTTGAAAAAAGAATTTGATATTCACCGGGGGGCGGGAACGAAACACCCGATCATGGTTTCCAACAATCTTGAAGCGGTGCCTTTCGCCCACGAAAAAATGAATACTTGGCGCGAAACCGACTTTGGTCGCGGGGGAGTTCGTTTTCTGCATGAGCCGACCAATTTTGAGGTTAATGGCGCCGTTGATGATATTTGGATTAATCCCGAAGGGGAGCTTTATGTCGTTGATTATAAGGCGACCTCGAAGGACGGGGCGATTAATCTCGATGCCCCGTGGCAGATCGGCTATAAGCGTCAGATGGAAGTTTACCAGTGGCTTTTGCGGGGGAATGGTTTTCGGGTCTCCGATACGGGCTATTTTGTTTATTGTAACGGCCGAAAGGATGTTGATGCTTTCGATCAAAAACTCGAGTTTGACATTCACTTGATTGGTTACGAGGGCAATGATGGTTGGGTCGAAAGCGCTCTAACCCAAGCCCGCCAGTGCCTTGTTAGTGAAGAAGTGCCGATCGCCGATAAGGATTGTGATTTTTGCCGGTACCGGCTGGCGGTTAAAGCTGAGCAGGTGGACTAATTTAAAAGTTTTTCAATCTCTCGGTTGATTGGACTTTCTCCGAAATAAACCGCCAATTCTTTGGTCCAGGCGGGATTGTTAATATCAATGGTCGGGTCCACTCCGCGACCCTCAATGGGTTGATTGTCATTCCGCAGGGTCAAGCTGTGGACTAAAAAAGCGCTGTAAGTTTCGGTTGGGCTGATTTGATGTTCCAGTGGGAAAACTTGTTCAATCGTGCCCCAACCCCGAGTGGTGGTTCCGATTAAAGTGCCAACATTATATTTTTTCAAAGTGGCGGCCATAATTTCGGCCGAGGATTGAGATTGGCTATCAATCAAAATGGCGACCTTCTTAAAAGGAACGAGGCTCTCTAGCCAACCCACTTTAGTTTTGTAGGGGGTGTATTCGCCCTGATGGAAAAAATCATAGGCGTATTGATTATTGCCGATAAAGGGACCTAAGAAATAAGGCAAGGTATCGACGGCCCCACCGATATTCCCGCGCAGATCGATAATGATAGCATCTCCTGATCCGTCTTCGGCGCTGGCGTTAGCCACGCGGATAAACTCATTAAAAGTTTCGGGCGAAAATTGTTTTATTTTTAAATAAAAAACTTCCGGGGCTAAATATTTTCCAACAACCGTGGCTTCGGCTCCGGTTTCCGTATATTGTTTCCGGCTGGTTTCGTCGCCCAGAGTTTCGAAGGCCCGAGAGAGGAGGGCTAATTTTTGTTCGGTTGCTTCGGTCGCGGGTTCAGCTTGCAGTTCGGCGATCTTTTGATTATAAGCCGTGGCGATTTCTTCCTCGCTGGCTTCTTTCGGCACGCCAATTTCAGAGAAGAGATCGATTTGGGGATCAACATTGCGGACGCGGTCGCTAAGTTCTTGTTGCTGTTTTTGACTGAAAAGGCGACTTCGGCCAAAGGGTTCGAGGTTGGTCAAAGTAATATCGGCGGCCAGAGCCAATTTTTTCAAGGTCGCCTCATCGGGGGCTTCCCCTAGAATTTCAGGCAGGGCAGAAATGAGGCCCGCCTTGTCGTTAGTTTGAAGAGAAATTTGAGTCTCAAATGTTTTCTCAAGGGCTCGTTGGAATAAATCGGTGAGCCGGGCGTCATCGGCGGTGTCCCAGTATTTTTCTTGAATTAAGTCGTAAAGTTCGGCGATAAAAGCCTCTTGGGGTTGGTTATAACTTGTGGCGGCGGGGCGGGCGGTGGTTAATAAAAAGGCCACGGCCAAGCCGGCGATAATAATGACTAAGGCGAGAATGGAGCGTTTGATGTTTTGACGATGTCCCGACATGGTCTCTATTTTAACTTTCTCTTGAAATTTGGGCAAACGGAAAGACCCCTGGGGGTGACACAGGACGTGTCACCCCCAGGGGTCTGAGGTGGGAAAGAACGGAAGGAACTAAGTCGGAGGGGATGGGAGAGGGAAGGGGTGGGGATTAGCCACGCCGGCGAAGCTCGAGCTTCTTGGCGTGGTCAATCCCGGCCCGGACCATTTTTTGGAGGTCGAGGACGAGGAAGAACAGGTCCCGGGCTGGGAACTGGCGGGTGATTTTTTCCGCCCGGATCTCCCCGACCTCCAGAAAAATTCCCTGGTTAACCATCTGCCGGACTCGGCCCTCAAAATGGGGATGCCGACCGGCCACCCCCTTGGGGTGGATCCGGCCCTCCTCCAAATGGAAGAGGATGAGCCCGCCGCGTTTGCCCGGCTGGTCGGGGATGTCGATCCAGCCCTGTCCGGGGTTAATCCGCCACCGCTCGATGTTGACCGCGGCGATCGGATTCGGACCAGCCTGCTTTCTCAGTTCGGCGGCTCGCTGATCGTTTTCCTCGAGCAGTTGCTGGAGGAAAAGGCCCTGAACCCGACGGAGTTGGCTGAGGGCCTTTCCCGCTTTTTTGTTGCCACTGTATTCCAGCGACAACAAAACCGAGAAGTTGGCCCCCCGCAAGGCGTCGCGGTTCCCCCGGGTTGCCTCGGAGAAGAAGCCCGCTTTCTGGAGGCGACGAACCCCCCAACCTAGCTCTTCTTCACTTTGAGCGGAGCTCAGGGCGAGAGCGAAAGCGACGCAGCCAGGCACTCGATAGGGGGCGGGGGCCTGAAGGACCCGGTCGATCAATCTCTCGACCTTCTCCAGTTCCGGCTGGAGGGCTTCCTTCGTCATCCCTCCCTTTTCTCCAATTTCCGCCAGGATCTCCCAGCGGATGGAGAGGTACTCGGGGACCCTCTTCCCGAGAGCTTCTTCGTAGCCCTCAATTTTTTGTTCGACCTCTTGGGCCTGGGCCAGAATAGCCCGGATCCGCGCGAGATCGGGCGGGTCTTCCAGGGTCGGGGGTTCGCCACTCGGCAGAATCCGGGTGGGCTTGAAGTCGGCGATCGCGATGTTGCTCTTTCGGGGGCCCTTGCGGTGCCCCCCGTTGGCCAGAAGTTCCTTGATCGTTGCCATTTTTTACCTCTCTTGTTCTTGAAAAAAGGGTACAGAGGCCGTCAGCATCTGACGGCCGACCAAAAGCTCTTAGTGAAAAACCTCCTTTGGTTGTTACAATAATTGGGAAAGAGCTTTCAGTATTGGCAATAATGATATAAAACTTTGTTGACAATGTCAATACCTGTGGTATATTCCAAATAGTTCCTAGAAAGAGAGGAAGAGGTGAAGAGAAAAATAAGGTACCGGAAGTCTCCTGATCCCAAGGACAGGAGGACTGCTGTGGTTTTTGTTGATTACGAGAATATCCGGTTTTCGCTTCCTAATTTTGAAACGAGGAGGACGCTTTCCAGTCTAAATTGGTTGAAGGATCTTCTTTTCAAGAAGCTGGGCCCGAAAACCGAAATTGTGCTTGGATTTGTTTTTGTGCCCAATCACTTATTCCCCGGGCTTTCCCGGGGCCTCTTTGATACCGGGTTCTACGTGGTGGGGTGTCCGCCAAACTTTGGCGAGACTCTAAAGTACACGGACTCGGCCGATCGAGTCATGATCAGCATGATGCGAGATCAGCTTGAACTGGCTCGTTTTACCGATCTGGTCATTGTCGGTGGCGACGGTGATTATGTCAGTACCGTCAACTTGGCTCGGTCTCGCGGTAAAAAAGTGTTGATTTTATCTCTCGAGAAGGCTCTGTCCAATCGCTACCAAGATTATCCGGGTTGGATTGAGGTAACAGTTATCGATGAGATTCTAGCAAATCTCTCACGAGCCTAAGGGCTCGTTTTTGTTACCGGTAAAAAAGTGTGAGTAATAATAAAACGGCCCCGCCTCTGGATAGAGGCGGGGCCGTTGTGGTAGAAGCGAAAGGACTGGCTAGGTTAGGTGATAAGTCGGAGACTCCAAAGGCCTCTGGCGAAGAGGAGGTCCTTTTGAAGGGCAGTGCGATCACCCATACCGCTCACGTTAACGGTGTGGGTGATCCTCCAGCTCTTCTTTTCTTCGGGCGGATTGGCCCAGATGTGGCCCCATCGCCACGTCGCCCGGAATAGAGACTCCATGACCCGCTCAACTTTCGGGGGAAGATTAGAGACTTCTTCCCCACTCTCGATTTGGGAGAAAGGCAGAATCAAGACATGATCCTGTCCTTTCCCCTTGGTTGCCCTGGCAAGGTCGGGCTGGCAGAGGCGGAGGCCAGCTTTGAAGAGTTCGGTGGGCAAAGTGCTCAAATGAGCGCCCCGGATACCGTCTTCTCCGAAAACCTGGGTTCCGGAGGCGACTACGCCTCCCACCTCTGCCTTGCGCCCCCACTTCTCGGCTTCGGCCCTATGATAGGCCTCCTGCGAGGCCAAGTCCGGTCGCCCAAGGTTTCGAATACCCGCGATCTCCAACTCGCGGGCCCATTCTCTGGGAATCCGAAACTTGATCAAAATGGTATGCGGCCCCGGCGCGTCTTCCGAATTGATGTGAGCCGGGCAGACCCAGCCCACCGGTTTGGTAAGATCGATTTGCCCCATCTTTCGGCACCGGCCGCCGAAAGACGTGGCCCCTACGCAGGCGTAGGGGTGGGTCAGGCTGATTTTTTCTGAGATCACGTTTCCTCCTAATAAAAAATTCCCATGTGAATGCGCTCAACAACGAGCGCGAACTGTTCAGATATTACATCAAAATTAGAATAGAGTCAAGTAAAGCATTTTCCATTTCAGGGTAGATTTTTAAGAAATTTTTGGTAGGATAAGGCCACTATGAAAAAACTACTTTTTGGAATTCTTGGGGCCGTAATCATGATTGTGATTTTATGGGGCATTTTTAAACTGGCCCAGACTCCGGCGGTTCCCTTAGATTCAACGGTTTTTGAGGTTCGGGCGACTGATAATGTCGAGGGTCTCGCCACCGCTTCGGTTACTTTGATTGAATATAGTGACTTTCAGTGTCCGGCCTGTGCCAGTTACTTTCCAATTTTAGAGCAACTCAAGGCTCAATTTCCAAATGATTTGAAGTTTGTCTATCGCCACCTGCCCTTGATTTCTATTCATCCCAACGCCCTTGGAAGCGCTCAGGCGGCCGAGGCGGCCGGTCTACAGGGAAAGTTTTTTGAGATGCATTATATTTTGTTTTCTCGCCAAGCCCAGTGGTCGGGCCAGCGCAACCCGGATTCTCTTTTTGAGGCCTATGCCCAAGAGTTAGGCTTGAACTTAGAAAAATTTAAAGAAGATTTAGATAGTGGCCAAACTCGCGACCGAGTTAATGCTGATTTGAACGAAGCTCGCGCTCTGGGGCTCAATGCGACGCCGACCTTCTTCTTAAATGGAGTTGCTATCGGCACGCCCCAAGGGCTGGAACCTTTTGCTCAATTGGTCCAGTCGGCGATTGAGGCGACTAGGGTTAATGGTAGCCCAGAACTGGAGAGTTAGGCTCGGGGGGTGTTTTATTTTCTTCAACACAGCTAAACGACTTTGACATGATATAATTTTGGGTAATCAGATGGAGGTTTTTACCGAGATTAGTATCATCATCGCGGTCGCGGCGGGCGTATCAATCGTGATGCGGATTTTACGCCAGCCGTTGATTATCGGCTACATCATTACGGGACTCATTGTTGGCCCGTATCTTTTAAATATTGTCAGCACGGGGGGGATTATTCAGACTTTCTCTCAGATTGGGATTGCCTTTCTTTTGTTTATCGTTGGTCTGGAATTGAGTCCTCGGGCGATCCGAGAAGTCGGTTGGGTTTCGCTCCTGACCGGGCTTGGCCAGATTATATTTACATCGCTCGTGGGTTTCGGAATCGGTATCTGGCTTGGGTTCAGCCAGATTGAAGCGGCCTATATTGGGATCGCCCTAACTTTCAGCAGTACAATTGTTGTTTTAAAAATATTATCCGACAAAGGCGATACCAAAACTCTTTATGGTCGAGTCGCCATCGGCGCCATGCTCGTCCAAGATATTGTGGCCGCGATCCTACTTATTTTTATCGCCTCATTTTCTTCCGGGTCGAAGGCCATCTCTTTGGCGGTAGAGTTGCTGATTAAGGCCAGTTTGACGGTGGGGGTCTTGATTCTAATCAGCGCTTATATCTTGCCCCGGATTAGTCGGTTTATTGGCGGGTCTCAGGAATTTCTCTTTTTGTTTTCTATCGCCTGGGGACTGGGGATTGGCTCGCTAATGCATTTTGTGGGTCTTTCGGTTGAGGTCGGCGCGCTAATTGCCGGGGTGGCGCTGTCAATGTCGCCTTATAATGTGGAAATCAGCGCCAAAATGCATCCGCTCCGAGATTTTTTTCTTGTTTTATTTTTTGTTTTTCTCGGGTCGCAGTTATCTTTCGGGGCCTTAGGGCCGTTGCTTAAACCGGCGGCGATCTTCTCGCTTTTCATTCTAATCGGTAACCCCTTTATTTTTATCGTCTTGATGGGTCTTCAAGGCTATCGGAGCCGAACTTCATTTATGGCCGGGGTGACGATGGCCCAGATTAGCGAGTTTTCGTTTATCTTAGTTATCTTGGGAGTGACAATCGGCCATATTTCGGAGTCGATTTTATCTTTAGTAACGATTGTCGGTCTGATCACTATTGCCGGTTCAACCTACATGATAATTTATGCCGACCGAATTTTTAGATATAAGCCTGTTAAAAAGTTTTTGTCCGAGTTTGAATGGGGAAGAAAAAGAGATAAAAGAATCACAACGAGTCACTTTGATATTATTTTGCTGGGCTATAACGAAATGGGTTTTGATCTGGTAAAATCTTTTTCGCGTCTTGGCCGGAAGTTTTTGGTGGTGGACTTTGATCCGAGAGTGGTTCATCACCTCACAGAGGCGGGAATCGCCAACCAATTTGGAGATGCTCGAAATCCGGAATTTCTTGCGGAGTTATCCTTAAAAACGGCTCGAATGGTAATTTCGGTTATCCCCGACTTAGAAACCAATCTTTTGATTATAGATCAAGCCAAAAAAGCTCGTAAATCGAGTATTGTCATCGTCATAGCAAACAATTTCGAAGATACAAAAAAGCTTTATAAGGCCGGGGCGAGCTATGTGCTGATGCCCCATATTTTAGGGGGCCATCACGCGGCCAAGATGATTTTTGACAGCGACTTACGGGCCAGTGATTTTGTCCGGGATCGGAAAAAACATCTGAAATATATTGAGAAACGAAGTACAATTGAGTTATAGTGGCTTGATGACTGGGATTTTCCCGATATATAAGCCGGTGGGGCCAACTTCGCATGATATCGTTGATCAAGTTCGGGTTATTACCGGAGAGCGTCGAGTCGGCCATGCCGGAACTCTTGATCCCTTGGCGAGCGGTATCTTGATCGTAGCCGTTGGCCGAGAGTTTACGAAAGAATTGGCAACTTTATTAAAGAGCGACAAGGAATATGTCGCCGAGATTAGGTTGGGGCAGACAAGTGCTACTGATGATCTGGAGGGAGAATTAACCAAATCAAAAGTTCAAGCGATTCCGGCGCTAAATCAAATTGAATCAACGCTAAGGAGTTTCGTTGGGGAAATTGAACAACGACCGCCCGTTTTTAGCTCGATCAAAATATCCGGGAAACCCGCGCATCGATTAGCTCGGCGAGGGCAGGCGGTCAACTTAGAGTCACGCCGAGTTCTGATTAAGGCCATAAAAATTCTTGAATATAATTGGCCCGATTTAAAACTAAATGTTACAACTGGTCCGGGTGTCTATATTCGGGCCTTGGCCCGAGATATCGGCCGAATTTTAGGGGTGGGGGGATTATTGACGGCATTGGAGCGAACTCGGGTTGGTCAGTATGATAAAAAGACAGCGCTTAGTCTCGCGGAATTTCAGAAAAAATATGGGAAAAGATAAAAATGAATTTTTAATCGGCGGAGTTATTTTGGGGCTTTTTATTTTAGTCTCTTTGCCCTTCTTTTTTTGGGACAGCCAATTTGATTTTTTAAAAGAATTTTTAAAGTCCAATCCTTACTATGCCCCGGCCATCTTCATAGCCGTCGAGATCCTTTCCATTGTGGTCGCCCCGGTTGTTACGCTCCCCCTGATTCCTTTCATGGTTGGTTTGATTGGCTCTCTGGCTACGGCGATTTACGCCACGATCGGCTGGACGGTCGGCGCGATTATCGCTTTTTTAATCGCCCGACATTTTGGTCGCCCGTTGATCTCAAAATTTGTTTCTCTTGAGACAATCGAAAAATATGAGCAACGTGTCTCTGAAAACACTCAATTTATTTCCCTTGTCTTGATTCGGATGGTTCTGCCGATTGATGTTATCAGTTACGCCTACGGCTTTTTTAGTGGGATCGCTTTTTGGAAATATGCCTTAGCGACTTTAATCGGCACTATTCCCTTAACTTTTGTAATCGCCTATGCCGGTGGGGCCCTAATTTCAGGTCAGTTTTCAGATTTAATTTATATTTTGGTCTTCGGGTTGATTATTTTTTTGGTCAGTTGGTCGGTTTTGCGAAAAACAAATTAAGTGATAGGTTAATTTTATGGCATTAATCGGGGCGCATGTTTCAACGGCGGGCGGTCTTTCGACGGCGATTGAGCGGGGCGAGGAGCTCGGGGTCACCGCAATTCAGATTTTTGGGGCTTCCCCGCGACAATGGGGGGTGAAGGAGCCGAATCGAGAGGAGGTTATACAATTTCAAGAATCCAAAAGAAAAAGTAAAATAAAGGCCGTCTTTTTGCACGCGGCCTATTTAGTCAATCTGGCCAGTCCGGACAAGGCAACTTGGGAAAAATCAATTGAGAATCTTGGCGCTCATTATGCGATTGCGGATGCGATCAAGGCCGATGGCTTGATTTTCCATGTTGGCTCAGGCAAGGGTTCAAACCGAAAGGAGGCCATTGCGCGGATGGTCAAAGGGATTAAAGCGGTTTTGAAAAATCTTAAAACCGAGTCGCGATTGATAATGGAAAATACCGCCGGAGGCGGGGATAAGTTGGGCTCGGATTTGAAAGAGTTTGGCCAGATTATCAAACAAGTTAATTCGAATCGTCTGCGAGCTTGTTTTGATACCTGCCACGCTTTAGCGGGGGGGACGATTGCGGCCTACGTTCCTCGAAATATAAAAATATTGTTTGACCAATGGGAAAAAGAGGTTGGCTTTGATCAGCTGGTCGCCATTCATGCCAATGATTCGATGGCCCCCTATAATTCAAACCGAGATCGACATGAGAATTTGGGTAGGGGAGAGATCGGCTTAGCCGGATTTAGGGCCTTGGCCAAGGAGAGGCGAGTTAATAAGTTACCTTGGTTGCTGGAGGTGCCCGGTTTTGATGGCTTGGGCCCGGATAAAAAGAATGTTAAAATTTTAAAAGGTCTATTTAAATAATATGAATCAGAATCAAAATCTTCATGAGGTGGTGATAACGGCCATAATCGTGAAAAATGGTAAATATCTGATTACCCGACGATCGGCGACAAAGAAGCGATTCGGCGGAATGTGGACGGTTCCGGGGGGTCGGTTAGAAACCGATGACTACATCTCTTTGCCTAAAGACACGGAGCATTACTGGTATAATGTTTTAGAGAAAACTTTACGGCGTGAGGTCAAAGAGGAGGTTGGGCTGGAGATAAAAAATATTGAATATGTCACTAGTCTGGCTCGAGTTCATGAGGATGGTAACCCCTCCCTGGTGATCTCTTGCGTGGGTGAATATGAATCTGGCGAAGTCACGCTTCAGGCGGGCGAGGCCGATAAATTTGCCTGGGTTGATTTACCAGAAGCAAAAGAGTATGACTTGATTGATGGGATTTATGATGAATTGGTTATGGCCGAGGCGCAACTTAAGGGTCAAAAAAGTGAATGGCAACGAAATTAAAATAAAAGTATGGAAAATTTAAAAACGTCTCCGAAAGATTTCTTTCTCCACTTGCTCCTGATCGTCACTCTTTATTTGAGTGTTGGTTTCCTGATTTCGCTGGTCTTTAATTTGTTGGATATTTGGTTACCCGAAGCGGATACCTTCGGCCGAGTCCGAGGCGTCCGAACGGCCCTCTCTTTCGTTATTGTCGCCTTCCCGGCTTTCCATATTTTCAATCGAATTTTAGCCACGGAATATAAAAAGGCGCCGACTAAGCGGGATTTGTCGGTTCGCCGTTGGCTGATTTATCTGACCTTGTTTATCGGGGCGGTTTTCATGATCGGCAGTCTGATCGCCTTGCTTAACAGTTATTTTAACGGGGAGTTGACCCCCCGATTTCTTCTCAAGGTCTTAACCGTCCTTGCGGTCATGGGCGGAGTTTTCTGGCATTACCTCGCGGATTTACGATCCGGTCAAGCCTCAAAATCGTTTTTCTACGTTTCGAGTCTGGTGGTTATTATCTTTGTTGTTTTGGGGGTGGTTTGGGCCGGTCCCCAAAAAGCGGAAGACAATTATCCGGAATTTCCTCAATTCCCCGAAAGAGTAATCCCGCTTTCTGAGTAACAAAAAGGCCCACTAAGTGGTGAGCCCAAGTCCGAGCTGGATTATCGGCCTGTTGGAGGGCCGGACCTCTTTGAAGATAGCCCGCGCTCTTCGCAGGGCCCGTTTCTGAAATCTTTTGCACAAAGGCGTCCCCAAAAAACTTGGGGGCCCTTCGGTGGAAACATGGATCGGCCGGCCCTTTCGTCCGCGGACGAAATTGAAGGTCGCTCCGTTCAAGGAAACAGAGACCTCTAAAGTGATAGAGCCGTCCCGGCTTCTTCTTACCGTAGAGATTCTCACGGTGTCCTCCTTATCAAGTTGCGATTTGTTCTGACCGCATTATACCATTCTTTTATTTATTGTCTAATCGCTGGGGAGAGGCTGATCTTAATGGTATAATTTTTTAATGATCAGTTTTCGGGATAAAGTTTTAAAAATCGTCGCCCAGATCCCTCGGGGTCAGGTTTTAACTTATGGTCAGGTCGCGGGAAAGGCCGGGAATCCGCGAGCTGGTCGGGCCGTGGGGCGAATTATGAATGCCAATCGAAGCGCCAAGATTCCTTGCCATCGGGTTGTCGGAGCCAAGGGTTGGTTGGGTGGTTTTAATTCTGGCGTGGTCAAGAAAAAAAGACTTTTGAAAGAAGAGGGCGCGCTAGTTTAATTATGGCTGAAGCTAAGAGTCGAAGGTATCACTATTTTGAAAGCCGGATTTCACGCGGTTTTGTTTCCCTCTATACCGGCCGAACCGTGATGACGATTGCCAGTGGTTTAGTGGGGGTCTTCCTGCCTATTTTTTTATATCAACTTTTTGACCAGAGTTTTACCAAAGTGGCGCTCTTTTTTCTGGTTAGCTCTCTGGTCTATGTTGTTCTCCTGCTTTTCTCCGCGAGCAAACTGAATAAAATTGGTTTTCGGCGGGCCCTTCAAATCAGTGTTTTATTGGGGGCTTCTTTTTACGGCTTGTTTTATTTTGTCACGCCAGAGAACTATGCTCGCTTAATCCCAATTGCACTCGCTCTTTTGGTTGGTTTCCGGTTTTTATTTTGGATTCCGTATCATGTTGATTTTATAAAATTTACAGATCGAAAAGACCGGGGGAAAGAGGTGAGCCTTTTAATCGCGACCAAAGACATTTTGGTGGCCGGCATGCCTTTGGTCGCTGGTTTCATCGCTAGCTATTTTGGCTTTGACATTCTTTTCGGTCTGACTTTCGTTGTCTGGCTCTTAGCCGGGGTTTCTTTCATGACCTTACCCAGAACTAAAGAAAAATTCCGCTGGTCTCCAAGAGAGACGACTCGGCAGTTATTTTCCAAAGAAAGGCGAAGCGTGGTCTTGTCCTTTTTCGCGCAAGGGATAGAAACGGCAATCGGGGTTGCGGTTTGGCCGGTTTTTATTTTTGTCATCTTAAACGGAAATCTTTTTGAGGTGGGACTCTATTCGACTTTGGTAATTTTATTTTCGGGTCTTCTCCAACTTTTGGTGGGCAAAAAAATCGATGGCAGTTCAATCGCCAGCCGTCGAACCATGAAAGTCGGAAGTTTATTTTACGCTCTTGGATGGATTTTTAAAATCTTTGTGGCGACGGCATTACATATTTTTGTTATCGGGGTTTTTCACAATATTGCCCGAATTTTTACCAATACGCCTTTCGAAACGGAGATCTACAATTTAGCGGCTGATCAGGGTCATTATGTTGACGAGTTTACCGTTTTATACGAGATTGCTTTGAATCTGGGCCGAATTTTGGCCTTGGGTATTTTTATTGTTATGGCTTTGTTTATCCCGATTCAGTGGACCTTTATTATCGGGGCGATTGCCTCGCTGGCCTTGAATTTGATTTGGCTGGGCCAGAGTCGAACAGCCTTAAGACCCCGGATTTAAATTTGATATAATCCTCTCAATGGATAGAACCGACTTAATGCGTCAGATTCGAGACGAGGTCATCGCTCTAAAGGCGTCACCCCTATATCAGTATCGAATTGAGAATCGCTATAAACCGGTGATTGGTCAAGGCAATCACGACGCCGACATAATTTTTATTGGCGAAGGTCCCGGAAAGAATGAAGCCGAAACGGGCGTGCCCTTTTGCGGGGCTTCGGGTCGGATATTGGATGAACTTTTAGCCTCAATCGAGTTGCCTCGGGCCGAGGTTTATGTCGCCAATATTATAAAGGATCGGCCGCCGGGAAATCGGGATCCGCGACCGGAAGAGATTGAACTTTACGGGCCATTTTTGGATCGACAGATTGAGATTATTGAGCCGAGGGTTATCGCCACTTTGGGCCGATTTTCGATGACTTATATTCTTCAAAGATATAACTGTCCGGAGCAGACCGGGTCGATTGGCCAACTTCATGGGAAGATCATCAAGACCGTGATTGGGGAGCGGTCGACAACGATTTTGCCCCTCTACCATCCGGCCGTAGCTGTTTATAATCGAAATATGTTGAATGATCTAAAAAAGGACTTTGTGGTTTTAAAATCATTAATTTAGCCCCCGAATATAAATTTCATCTTCTTAATAAAGATTTGACAGGTCTGATATAATCAAAAGAGTAAGAGTCAAAGGACTGAGCAATAAAATTTTATGGAAAAAGTAAAGATCTACACGACTCCGGCTTGCGGTTATTGCAAGATGGCTAAGAGTTATTTCACCGAGCATGGGGTTGAATTCGAGGAATACGATGTCGCCACCGATGTTCAGAAACGACAGGAGATGTTTGATAAAAGCCACCAAATGGGCGTGCCTCTTATCGAGATTGGTAACGAGTTGGTTTTAGGTTTTGACAAGAATCGAATCGATTCTCTTTTGGGACTTAGTTAGGCGGGAGGCTTGGTTCCGATCTATTCCCAGCTTGGCAACCAGATTCGCTGGCGGAACTGCTCACTCGAGAGGGGGGTTCCGTAGCTTAGGGGGGCGAAGAAAGAGAAAAAGGCAATGGCGACAATTATGCAAGAGGCAAAGACAACTTTTCGGTTTTTTTCAAGGCAATCTAAAATATAAACCAGAGCGAGGATAGTAAAAATCAGAGCGCTCATATAGTGGTAGAGAAACATTACTCGGCCAATAAATAGGAAGGGGATAAAATTTATCAAAAATCCGCTGATAATTATCCAAGTTGCTCTGGGGTTTTTAAAGTAAATTTTGGAGCGAAGGAAAGATAGACCCAGTAACAAAATAATCCCCAAAGTGCTGGCCCAGTAAATGATCGGGTTGCCGACCAGATAAATTCTGGGTTGGCGAACCTTCTCCAAATTTTGACTATCGGGAACATCGGGACTGCCGAGCCAGTAAAAAATGGTCCGGCCCATAAATGGCCAAGTCTCCCAAGTACTCGAGTAGGGATGTTCGGCGGTTAGATTTTGATTGGCTTGAAACATTTGAATATTCAGCTCCGTGAATTTGTGCCAGAAATTAATCGGATCAATAGTCTGGTCCCGCTCATAGAGGCTCCCCTTCAGAGTTTTTTGAAAAGCTGGCCCCATGAAGGCGTCTCCGGGGCCAGAGTTTGGGAGGAGCGCAAAATGAATCGCGAAAGTCCCACTGTAAACAATAAAGGGAATAGCCCCGAATAAAATAATCTGTCGGAGCCAACGTCCAAAGTGAGGGCGGGTTTTTAGAAGATAAAATAACTCAATTAACCCCACTAAAAGCAAAAAACTACCCCCGGTCCATTTAACGCTGATTGCCAACCCGAGGCTAAGAGCCGAAAGGATAAACCAGCCGATCTTCCCCCTGTCCCGACCGATCAAGTAAAAAAGCAAGCCGGCAAAACCGAAAAGAAGCAAAAAACTATCCAAAAGAATAAAGCGCGATTGAGTTAAAATTGAATTTTCAAAAATAACAAATAAGCCGGCCAGAGTCGCCCCCAATTGAGAAAAGCGGAGCCGGCGAGCCAAGAGATAAATAATCAAGGGTAGAAAAACTCCGGCCAATGTTGGTAAAAGGCGAAGCCAGAGATAGCCGGAGTCCAAGTATTCTCGCCCGATGGTTTCGAAATTTTGAACGGGGTTAACTTCGCCGAGATAGCCCATGCCGCTGATGAGCAGTTTTCCCAGAGGTGGGTGGATATCAAAAAAATATTTTCCCGTAAAATAGCCGGAGACAAAGCCTCCAAAGTGAACCTCATCAAAGACTGTTTCCATGGGGTGACCAAAATATAAGAAGTGAACAAAAAGACTTATCCCCAATAAAATAACCAGAGTTAAAATAGTCATTTTCTTCATATTTGTTATTCTACAACTCTGGATCGAATTTGAGTAGTTCAATCCGATTGCTATAATAAACTTATGAATCAGGGAGTCCACGAGTTAATTGTTATTGGGGGGTCGGCGGCCGCGGCGACGGCCGGCATTTACTCAGCTCGTCGAAAGTTGGATTTTAAAATAATTTCAAAAGATTTCGGGGGTGAGGTGGCCACCTCGGGTGAGATTGGTAATTGGCCGGGAACTCCCCAGACCAACGGAGTGGAGCTGGCTGAGATGTTTAAAAACCACCTTAAACGATACGACGTCGAGCCTGAGATTGGAGTTAGAGTCGTGGCGGTCAAAAAACAGACTGATGGTATTTTTTGCATAACGACCAGCAAAGGTGAAACCCCCAAAACCGGAGATAAATTTTCCGAGCCTTCAACCGAAGCAGTGACCTGCGACTATTTGGCCAAGGCGGTCCTTGTCGCCACGGGCGTGCACCCGCGGGAGCTGGATATTCTTGGCGAGAAGAATTTTCGCAACAAAGGGGTAAGTTATTGCACGGTTTGCGACGGCCCGCTTTTCCAAGGTAAGACCGTGGCGACAATCGGGGGTGGAAATTCCGCCTTGGAGTCGGCGATTATGTTGGCTGGAATCGCCGAAAAAGTTTACGTGTTAAATAAAAACCAAGCTTTTAAGGGGGACTCGATTTTGATTGATAAATTAAAATTGTTAGGCAATGTTGAGATTATCTTTGGAGCCCAAGCGAAGGAGATCCGAGGCCAAGACTTTGTGGAGGGGCTCTCCTATGTTGATAGCGGGGGCGAGGAAAGGCGCCTTTCGGTTCAGGGAATTTTTGTCCACATTGGCATGATCCCAAACAGTAATCTGGTCGGAGCGGAGGTATCAAAGGATAAATTTGGTCATATTATCGTCGATAAAAACTGCCAGACTAATATCCCGGGACTTTTTGCGGCTGGAGATGTAACCGATGTCCCTTATCAACAAATTGTTATCGCCGCCGGCCAAGGGGCCTGCGCGGCACTTTCAGCGGTGAGCTATTTAAACACCCGAGCATGATTTATTTGGGAGCTGATCATCGCGGGTTTAAACTTAAGGCGGAGATTAAACTCTGGCTTGAAAAGTGGGGTTTTAAGTTTGAAGATTTTGGCGCGTTTACTTTTGATCCGGAAGATGACTACCCGGATTTTATCAGATTGGTGGCGACGGCGGTTGCCGGTGACCCGGAGATCAATCGGGGGATTATTTTGGGAGGAAGCGGCCAAGGCGAGGCAATGGTAGCCAACCGGTTTAAGGGGGTCCGCGCCGCTGTTTTTTATGGCGGGGAAATAGAAATTATAAGGTTGAGTCGCGAGCATAATAACGCTAATATTTTGTCTTTAGGGGCGAATTTTATTGAAGAAGAGACCGCCCGAGTGGCGATATGGCTTTGGCTCCAAACCCCGTTTAGTCAAGAGGAGCGTCACACTCGAAGGATTGAAAAAATTGATTTATAATAACCAACGAATACTATATAGATTATGGCAAAGATATTTGTAACGCGTCCGATTCCTAAAGCGGGTTTAGATCTTCTGAAAAAAGCGGGCCATGAGGTTTCCGTTAATGATCAGGCCGAGGATCGTCCGGCCACCCGAGAGGAAATTTTGAGAGGGGCCAAAGAGGCCGAGGCGATCTTATCGGTTCTGACGGAGAAGATTGATGGGGCGGTTTTTGAAAATGCCCCGAACTTAAAAATTGTGGCTAACTACGCCGTTGGCTTTGACAATATTGATTTGGAAGCGGCCCGAGCCAGAGGTATTCTAGTCACTAACACCCCCGGGATTTTAACCAATACGGTTGCCGAGCACACCTTTACCTTGCTTTTAGCTATTGCCCATCGGGTAACGGAGGCGGATCGATTTATCCGCGGCGGGAAATATAAAGCTTGGGGCCCAAAGCTTTTACTCGGGCAAGACCTCTTCGGGAAAACTCTTGGAATCGTTGGTCTGGGTCGGATTGGATCAAGGGTAGCCCACCACGCAACCAGGGGTTTTGAGATGAAGATTATTTATAATGATCTTGAACCGACCCCGGAGTTTGAGGTGGCGATGGGCGCGACTTTTGAATCAAATCTGGACGTAATGCTCTCGCAAGCCGATTTTGTCTCCATCCATGTGCCTTTGGTAGCTTCAACCCGGCATTTAATAAATGCGCGCCGTCTCAGTCTAATGAAAAAGACGGCTTTTTTGGTTAATACCTCCCGCGGGCCGGTAATTGATGAAGTGGCGCTGGTTCAGGCCCTGAAAAATAATCAAATCCGAGGAGCGGCGTTAGATGTTTTTGAGAACGAACCTGAGCTGGCCGAGGGCTTGGCTGAATTGGATAATGTTATAATTACGCCTCATATCGCCTCGGGAACGGAGGAGACTCGAGATAAGATGTCAATTATGGCGGCAGAGAATATCATTGCCGGTCTAAACGGGGAAACCCCTCCTAACCTAATCGGTTAATATGATTGAAATTATCCCTTCAATTATCAGTAAAGATTTTGAAGATTTTCGCGAGAAAGTTGAGATGGTTGAGCCTTTTGTTGATCGAATTCAGATCGATATTATGGATGGAATCTTTGTTCCGCAGACGACCTTTGATGGTCTTGAGGCGGTTGAGGACGTCGAAACTGACATTGATATGGAGGTCCACCTGATGGTGGCTCGACCGGAAAATCACATTAACCAGTGGCTCGACAAACCGATCAGTCGAATCATCATTCACCAAGAAGCCACACAAAAGATATTGGAATCGATTAAGATGATTAAAGAAGGGGAGCAACTCTGTGGGGTGGCCCTAAATCCGGAGACGCCTATCGATGTGGTTAAAGACTTTATCGGCGAGATTGATTTTATCCAATTCATGACCGTTGAGCCCGGCCAATATGGCGCCCCGTTTATCCCGGACGTTTTGGAAAAGGTCAAAGATTTTCACTATCTTTATTCGGACATCCCAATTCAGGTTGACGGGGGAATAAATGATCAGACGATTTTGGAGGCAACGTTAAGCGGGGCAACAATTTTTGCTGTGGGGAGTTATATTTTTGACTCCGAGAATTCACCGGAGGAAACAATCGCGATTCTTCAAGGGGCTACCAAGGGGAATTTAAACAAATGAATAAATCAGAGCCGAAAAATCGAGAGGAAAAACTTGAAAAAGTGGCCAAAGAGCTTCAAGTGATGTTACCCAAGGCTAACGAACCAATCGGCATTCGAATTATTGCCCTCTTTACCTTAGTCGGCGGGCTCTCCTTGGTTGGGGCAGCTTTCACGGATATTTTTGGCTCAACGGAACAAATCAGCGTCTATGTTTCCCGGACTATCACCGGCATAATTGCCCTGCTAATCGCTTATGGCTTAATCAAATCAATGCGATGGGCAATTTATCTTTATGCAATTTTGGTGGTCATTGCTATTTTGGTCAATCCTCCGGCCAGCTTTTTACTAATCGCTGTTCTGGTCTATCTGATCTTTAATCGTCGCCACCTTAAAAAAGGCTTGATCGACGCTCACTTTGAAACCCTTTACGAAGACCGCGCTCGACGAGCAGAAGAGAATAATCCGAATAAAAGTGGTAGAATTTAACCATGTACGACATTATTTCAATCGGCTCGGCCACGCGGGATGTTTTTATCCAGGCCGATGCGGTCAAAGTTAAGGCTGATGCTGATTCGAAAACCGGTCAAGCGTTGTGCCTAAATCTTGGCTCAAAGATAAAGATTGATAAAATTGTCTTCACCACCGGCGGGGGGGCGACGAACACGGCGACTACTTTTGCTCGCCAAGGCCTTAAGTCGGCCTGTATCAGTCTGGTTGGCGATGACCCGGAGGGGCGGGAAATCATTCGAACCCTAGAGCAAGAGGGTATTGATGTTAGTTTTATAAAAAAACATGCTGACGACGTTACCGCCTACTCCGTTGTTTTGGTTGATAAGGGGGGAGAACGAACCATTTTAAGTTACAAGGGCGAAGGCGAGCACCTGGGGCAAGTTGACATTCCTTTTGATCGCCTAGCGACAGAGTGGCTCTTCATCAGCAGTTTGGGCGGGAATCTGGATTTGCTTAAAGAAACTATTTCTTGGGCGAAAGCGAATGAGATAAAGATTGCGACCAACCCGGGTGGAACGGAGTTGGCTCACGGAGCTGAAACTTTGGGACCTATTTATGGTGAGATTGATATTTTAGTTATGAATCAAGAAGAAGCGGCGGATTTAACGGGAATTAGTTTTGACAGCGAGCAAGCCATCTTTGAGGCCCTAGATAAAATGATTACCGGGGTGGTGGTGATGACCAAGGGTCCTAAGGGTGTCGTTGTCTCAGATAAGAAGTCAATTTATAGGGCGGGCGTACCCGACTCCCCCCGAGTCGAGCGGACCGGCGCCGGCGATGCTTGGAGTGCGGGCTTCGTTAGTGAATTTATTCTCCGGCAAGACATTGAGAAAGCCATTCAATTTGCCACCGCCAATGCCTCTTCAGTGGTGACTCAATTTGGGGCGAAGGCTGGAATTTTAAGAAAAGATGACTGGGGCCCGTGGCCTTTGGTGGAGGTTTTAAAAGAATAGACCATGACTCAGCCCCACCAAATTATTGCCAATCTCTTGGGTGTCTCCGAGGACATTCTCACCGATTTAGATAAAAAAATGACGGCGCATACCGGTCAATCCGGAGTCTTTGAGCAATTAGCGCTGGATTTAGCCCGTGGCCCGGCTCGTAGAGAGGCCCTTTTAGATCGGATCATAAAATTGGATGAGATTTTAAATGCCTATTTGGGTCGACCCAATCTGCTAGAATTATCCAAAAATTGTGGCCTGCTTTGTCAGACCGCGCTGGAGCTAAGAAGGCCGGAGAAAGGTTTCTTTATCAAAAAAGAAAAGGCGATTGAGATGTTAGAAACTTTTGCGCCGGCTAGACTCCTCGAGCATTTTAAGTCCAACGCTGTTCGAGATCTAGTTGAACAAGAGGGTTTTGCTTCGGTTTTTGGGGCGTTGCGCTTTGTTCAAGATAAAGACTGGATGCACACTTTTTTTGACAAAGCCTATAACGACTTAACGCCGGATGATTTTGAAGAACGCGCTGTCGAACTAAAAATTTTAGCGCCCGGATGGCTCAAGGTGGCCGAGAAATTTATTGAGAAGAAATATCACAATGTCAGCCATCTAAAAGAATTCGGCGTCATTTTTGTTATTCCTCTAGCGATTGATACCCCCGGCGAGATTGCTCGGATTTTTACCTTGCTCCTTCATTATTTAAACGAGGTGCCTTTTTACTCAAGCCTTTTCCGAAAAGCGGCCAAAACGACTGATTTCGCCAGTCAAGTGAAATCACTTTTGCGGGGTGATGTACCGGAAAGTGCGATTCCGGAATCAACTGGTCCGGTCTGGCGAGTGGTTCAGCGTTATTTGGCCAAAGAGGACCAAACCGATTTTCGACTTTTTGAGCCCCACGTTAACCCTGAGGCGGAACATTGGTATAAAGCGGGGCGAGATCTAGCCGGGTTGGCGGATCGACTTGGCGACCAAGGGGAAATTTTTAAGGCGTGGCTGGATTTGGACTATTTTGGCCAGATCAACGCGGGGGAGCACGTAAGCTATAATCTGATTGATTTAATCATGACACTGGTGACCAAAGGAGAGACAAAGTATGTTTATCACCAGCAGGAGGCTCTTTGGAATGAAATTTTTGTGCGATACTTAGGACGAGAGAAATTAAATGAACTGATTGAAGAGAATATTTTGAC
>PCXO01000013.1:2489-6249 GCA_002771135.1 Candidatus Yanofskybacteria bacterium CG10_big_fil_rev_8_21_14_0_10_46_23 | reverse complement strand
CGATTTTTCAAATCTCTTTAGTTATTTTAGCCATCTCGATCCTCGTTGCTCTAAGCCGTAAGGCAAAAGGTCTGACTCTCGAGATCCTCATCTTGATTACTTTTTCTATTTTGGGGATAAAAATGATCCGAAACTTTGGCCTTTATAGCCTTGCTCTTATCCCTAGTCTAGCCCTCGTTTTAAAATCGACCGCCATTTTTGAAAATCTTAAACAAAAAGCTGTTTTAAAAGCCGTCGCCGTGACTAGCGCTCTGATCCTGATTGGCTTAGCCGGAACCGGCCATTATTGGTCTCTGCGTCAAGCCAATAAAAATTTTGGTCTGACTATCCCCATTGGTGCTGGGGCGGGCGTCGTTTTCTTGGAAAATAATCAGATTGAAGGAAATGTTTTTAATAATTTCGACGTGGGGAGTTTCTTGATTTGGAAACGCTACCCTGAGCACAAGGTTTTTGTCGATGGTCGGCCCGAGGCTTATTCCGTTAATTTTTTTGAAAAAATTTACAAGCCAATGCAAGAAGACCCGAAGATTTGGGACAAGTTATCCGAAGAATATGATATTAATTATATCTTTTTTGCCCACACCGATATTACCCCTTGGGCTCAAAAATTCTTGATCGATATTTCTAAAAATAAAAACTGGCCGCTGGTTTATCTAGATAATTCTGTTGCTATCTTTCTAAAAAAGACTCCGGGGAATCAAGACCTAATTGACAGATATAACACTGCCAATTAAAATTTAGTTTCCTCCGACCGCTTGAATCCCCTGCGAGGATTCTACGCTCGCCGTTTTTCATAAATTCCGACTTTAATAGTCTAAACCAAAATTAAAAACAAAGTCGGAGCGGGCAGGGTGTCCCGCCCTCACTGTGAGGGCGGGACGAGCGGAGACTTCATCCCTGAGCCACACTCGCTGGGTGGGGCGAAGAAAGAGAGGGGTTGGGTTAGAACTTAGTTCAAAATAATTTCACCTGGGATGACTCGAAAAACTTTTCCTTGGCTGTCATCCGAAATATACAAGGCCCCATCGGCGTCGAACTTTAAATCAACCGGCCGACCCAAAATCTCTCCGTTATTTAAGAAGCCGGCGATAAACGGCTGGGAACCGCCCTCCACTTGACCTTCTGCGTTGATGTTAAAACGAATAATCTCATATCCAACTTGCTCCGAACTGTTCCAAGAACCGTGCAACGCCACGATAAGGTCCCCGCGTAACTCTTCCGGCCAAGAAGCGGGGATAAAAGCCAGCCCAAGCGGGGCGACGTGCGCGGGTAAATTTATAACGGGAGCTTCGGTTAACCCGCAGACTCGAGGAATATCAATTCTTGTCTGACTAAAGTTGCTCGAGACCGCGAAAGTCTCATCTTGGACTTTATCCCCGAAGCAAAAAGGCCAACCATATTTTTCTCCCACTCTTAAAATATTTATTTCATCCGGTGGAAGATTATCCCCTAAATCGTCTCGGCCCATTTCGGTCGCCCAGAGTTCACCTGTCCTTGGATTAATCGCCATAAAAACCGAATTCCGTAAGCCCCCCGCAAATTCGGCCGTAAAGTTTCCGATTGGGTCTGACTCCAAAACTGCCGCTCGTTTCCAATTATCTTCAAGACAGGTGTCGCAGGAAGAGCCGACGCTGATATAGAGCTTATCCTGACTCAGCGTTTCCTGCTCCCGAAAGCCATCCAATATTGGCGCCTCTCGATAATTCGGGCCAAATAAAATTGTTCGCGTAAAGTGGCGACCGCCATCGGGCAAATTGGCGATATTAATCCTTGAGTTTAAATCCACCGTTTGAGATTCTGAATTATATTCGAAGCGAACCACTTCATCCGAGAGAGCGACATAAAGATAAATCTTATCAGCCTCCATGTAGAAAGCGAGACCGTGAGGCTTATTCAGACCCTCAAGGAGGACTCGACTTTCAATTTTTGAGCCAATCTGGGGCCGATCCGAATACAGAAGAACGACCTTACCCAGGCTGGTCTGGCTGATAAGCGCCCCCCCTTTCGGGTCAAAGGCGATCACCCGCGCCCCCGGCAAGTCGTCCGTTACCTCGCGAATATCTAGATTCTCAATCGAGCTCAAATAATCCACGGCTTGACCAAAAATGGGTAAAGGCGAAGGCGTTGGAGTTGGCCTTGAAAAATCAAAAATCAGGTACCCGGCTAAGACAAAAATGAGAGCCAAAATAAGCGCTGATAAAATTTTCATTAGAAGTTAATCTTCACCCTAGTCTGGCCCGAACACTCCGACTCGAAGATCTTCAAATCCCCTTCAATAAATTGGCCGTAAGTCACCTTGGCCCTGAGGGTATACTCCTTAGCCAGAGTTTCCTCATCGAAAACGACAGCAATATTGGTCTGACCCGTCGGCAACGTTAGTTGAGAAAATAGATTCGGCCCAATCGAGGCCTTAATCTCCGGCTCGATTCTCCAAATGATATGCCGAGCGGGACTATCGACATTTTTATACTTTAAGATCGCGCTTTGATTCGTAAAATTGTTCTTTTCCGTATAAACTAGCGCGCCCCCGATACTGCAAGTTGCCGGGTTGAGTTTCCCCAAGTTGGGGTTGTCAAAAATCTCCGGCGCTTGGGGGAGATCGGCGTTCGGGTCTTCGGGAACATTTTCTTCGCCACCATCGCCCGGAGCCACGACCTTACCAGAGTCCAGCCAGAAAAAGGCCCCGATTAAAATAAGGATGGCGACCACAAAAAAGATTGAGCTCTTTTTCTTCATATAGGCTCATACTACAATAAAATTAAGTTTTTTCAATCAGGGCACCGGGGTCGGAGTTGGAGCCCGAAGCCTATTCTGAAGCTCCAAAATCAGTTGGCTAATGTCTGAGCCGGCCGGGGCATATCGTCTGGCCCACTCTAGATCAGTCTCCGCCTCAACTTGATTTCCTGTGGCCAAATTGACAAGAGCCGAGTTATAGAAAATTACCGGGTCAGTTGGCCTAATTTTTTTTAATCTACCGATATAATCACTGGCCAAAGCTAAATCCCCCTGTTGAGCATAAAGTTCCACTAGATTTTGGAGAGCGTAATGAAAATTAGGATTTATTGCCAGGGCTCGTTCATACATCATAATTGCTCCGACGATATCGCCCTCGGTCTGAAGGATACTCCCTAAATTAAAATAGGGTTGCGGGAAAACATCTTCGGCCTCCGTTGCCTTTGCATAATAGGCCTTCGCGGCCACTAAATCTCCTTTATTAAAACTGATATTCCCCAAATTATTATTGATCCGAACACTGTCCGGCTCGTAGCTCAAAATATCCTGATAGAAGGCCTCCGCATTTCCCCAGAGAATGTTCCGCTTAATCGCTTGGGCAGAAAAGAATAGACCATAACTCGACAATAATATAATTAAAACAGCCAAAAATCCGCGACTGCTCTTCGCCCTTAGGAAGTTTATTAATTTGGCCAAATAAAATATCGGGATTGAGAAAAAACCGATCATCGGCACGTAGAGCCAGTGCTCATAAATAACGGCATTTATCGGGGTTAGCCCCGAAACCGGACCAAGGGCGATAAAGAACCAACCCAGCCCGAAGAACCAAATGTCAAAGTGACTGACTTTAGGGTGGGCCCCATCCTTCATCTTCCGTCGATAAAGAAAGACCGGGAGGATTAACAAACCCAAAAGGACTAGGGCCGGTCCAAAAACTTTTAAATTTAAAAGCGAGGTATAAACAATTGAACTCCGCTCCATATGAAGCCCGATTGGGGCAAACAGAAGACGGAAATAGGTGATTAGA
>PCXO01000013.1:0-2455 GCA_002771135.1 Candidatus Yanofskybacteria bacterium CG10_big_fil_rev_8_21_14_0_10_46_23 | reverse complement strand
TTAGAACGGTCAGGCGGAGTAATCCATAAATAAAAACCAGACCGAAATAAGGCCAGACCCTTTTGAGACCCTCTTTCAGACTTTGAAAAAATCGGCCGGGGCGAATAAAAGTCATAAAGGTGATCAGGGCCAAAAAGGGAAAGACTATGGCCTTTTCTTGACTTAAAATTGCCAAAACTAGAGCTACCAAGGAGATAATCCGTGATTTTGAGAATAATTTTTCAGCCCGTTTCTCCGCCCTGAAAAACAAAACCAGAGAACATAACATTAAAAACAAATGTAACGGATCGCCTCGGCCGGCAACATAGGTTACCGCCTCGGTTTGAAGAGGATGAATCAAAAAGATTAAGGCCGTCAGAACAGAAAATATTTTTTCTCTTGTCCCCCAAAATAAAATAAAAAATATTAAAATCGCGCTTAAAATATGCAAGATATTATTGACCAAGTGGTAGCCAATCGGACTAGTCTGACCTAAAGCGTAATTAGTCGCAAAACTCAAAAATAGAACTGGCCGATAATAATCGCTTTCCAGTCCGATTCCCGCCAAAGTATTATTCGAAAATAAAAACTTTGTATTTTCAAAAGAAAGACTCTGGACGTAGGGGTTATTTACAATCCAATCATCATCGTCCCAAAAAAGCTTATTATTCAAATTAACCGCGTAGATTGAAAACCCGATCAAAAAAAGAAGGAGGATCGGCATCAAGTTTCTTCGCAGAACAAGCAACATATAGACTTATTATACGGCAAAAAGATAGACAAACAACCAACCAAAAACTCCCCGGAGGGAGTTTTTGGTTGTCCGAATAACAAAGTTATCGGATCTGGTTGAAACCCTATTAGATGTTTCGAACCTTGGTTGTGCCGAACAATGGCAACTGGCGCAAGACACTCGTTACTGAAGTTGTGTCTTCACTGTTTGATTGCCATTTGACTAAGCTCGCCTCATCATCCCGAAGGACGATTTGGAAGTAGTCCCCGTCATCAGCAAACTTGGAAAGGTCCACTCGGACATAGAATGTCTTCGAGTTACCCCCACTAATTTCGACTCCGCCAGTCTTACTACTGAAGTCAAAGGAAAGGGAGGCATTTGGTGATGGGTCAGCCGTTGTATCGGCCAGGGAACCGGTGTCCAAGAGTTCGTCGTTTGCGGCGTCATAGACGTTAAACGTTGGGGTTGCCGTGGTATCAGAACCAGAGGCAACAATTTCGAACTTGATTGTACCCGAAGCGGCATCGGTGGCGCCATCAAAGACTAGCGACGCGTCTGAGAGACCCATGGCTTCAACGGTAAATCGCAACACCTCCGAATCGGTTGGCGTTAGCGATGAGACGCTATCGGCCACCTTGGTGAACCTCGGAAATACTCGATAAACATACTGGTTATTCCCAGCTCGATTAACAATTCCGGCATCCGTACCGATGGCAAGCGCGTCCGAACCGGCCCCAATTGCTCGGAACTCATCAGCGGCGCCACCGGAGAAGTCAATTGAGAAGTTAACCGCGTTGGTTGCCCCTTCCGAATTGTTCTTTAAGTTAGCCAGAACCGTTACGTCCGCCGAACTGTCTTTGGGAACGTAAGGCCGATTTGAACCAGAGAAGGCAAACGATACGGAACCAGCGTTATTGAAGGTTCCAATAGCTGTCTTCTCCACTAACTGATTAGTAACTTCGTCAAGAGCCGTATACGCAAGAGTTACATTCTTAATGTTAGCCGTCATGTTCGCTGCCGTGTCCGCCGTATCAAGGTTCAATCGCTCAATGAAGTAAGCCTCATTGGTCGAGGTAAATCGGAACTTCGAGAACTCAACGTTGCTCTGACCCCAGTAAACCGCGCCTGTTGAAGGCGAAGCCGGGGCAAGAGTAGCCGCTAAAGTTCCCCCACTGCTGACGGTCTGAAAGATCGTCGCCGAGGTGGCGCCGTTTGGATCGCCGGCAGCGGCATTAACCGTGTTGTTTGAGTCATCTAGAGCGGTAACATCGGTGGTCGCATCGATGTCGAAGCTAAAGACGTCACTTGAACCGGAAACGCTAAGGCTTGAAAGATCAGCCCGTACCAGTAAGGTCTTGGTCGCCCCCGCTGGAATGTTCCAAGCTAGGTTGTTGAAGACCACGGTACCAGTCGAAGTGTTTAGGTTGTTGCTGGCTGGCGTACTGGAGATCAAAGCTCCCGTCTCACCATCATAGATCTTGACGGCCGAAACCAACTTCGCAACCGATAAGCTTGCATCCGCACCTGTGCCAACACCTATTTCGACTGTTGAGCCCGAGTCAGCGACATAACCGGTTAGGGTTACATCGGTAACTTTGAGGCCAGAAGCGAGAGAAGCCGTGAAAGCGAGACCAACTGCATCAACACCTTGGGTGCCCTTAACAAAGGTCTGGCTAGCTGGCGAAGAAGCAAGGGCAAGGGTTAGAGATGAAGCGGAAAGCTCAAACTCTGGACCCGCGATGC
>PCXO01000006.1:18811-37563 GCA_002771135.1 Candidatus Yanofskybacteria bacterium CG10_big_fil_rev_8_21_14_0_10_46_23 | reverse complement strand
TAAATCAAACTGCCGCGGTAGCTCAGTGGTAGAGCGCAGCCCTGAAGAGGCTGGCGTCGGGGGTTCAATTCCCTCCCGCGGCACCCTGAAATAAGATTTGCCAAACTCTCTGATCTTTGCGGGCTCGCCCGCCGGAGCTCAGAGAGCGAAGGCGGGAGTAGTTCAGTGGTAGAACGCTTCCTTGCCAAGGAAGAGGCCGCGAGTTCGAATCTCGTCTCCCGCTCACTTTTCACCTAAAAACCCAATAAATATTGGGTTTTTAGGTAGGAGAATCAGCCTTTTTGAATTGACTTTTTAGACTATCCGTGCTAAGATATGGACATACTAAGACCACGCTAGAAAAGGCTGAAAACGCCTTTTTTAGTTAGACCTATGAATAAAATTACAAAAAACGCCTTGAGTCTTCTGGCCTTTTTGACTCTAAGTATTCTCAGTATCCCAAATCAGGCTCAAGCTATTGGCTTTTCTTCGTTTCGATCTCTATTCTCGGATATTCTACCCGAGAAGAACATCGCCATTAATACTGACTGGCTTGACTCAAGCACCCTACCAATATTCTCCGAGGCTTTCATCGGTGGGCTTAACGTCCAACCCCGAACCACCCAACTGAAAAGTAGGCCCCAGATAATGTGGGTCCCCGCCACCGGGTATTCCTCAACCGTTGACCAAACCGACGACACCCCCTTTATCGGGGCCGCCGGAACGCACGTTCGCGATGGCGTTATCGCCGCCAACTTTCTCCCCTTTGGTACAACAGTTAAAATTCCCGATCTTTACGGGAACAAACTCTTCGTAGTTGAGGATCGGATGAACAAGCGCTATTCTCATCGAATTGATGTTTGGTTCCCGACTCGAAATGAGGCCCTGAAGTTTGGTCTCCGAAATATAAAGATTGAAATTTATCCCTAGAACCTAAAACCCTCCGACGAAACGGAGGGTTTTAGGTTGCCCCAACCTCAAAAAACTGGTAAATTAAGCAACGTCGTTTTAACAAATCGCATCACAGATTATATTGATACATAAGCTCTGTACTTCGAAAGAAATTTGATCTCCGAAGTCAGAAGCGCTATTCTTAGTTAATGAAGAGGTGTAATTTGTGCGGAAAGAAACGGCCAGAGAATGAATTCCATTTTAAAAATAAGGCCCGCGGATTAAGACATGGACAGTGCTCAGAATGCTCTCGGGCCCAAGTAAAAAATCACTATAAGAAAAACAGGCCTTACTACCTATTGAAAGCCAAAACCCGAAATAAGAATTTACGATTGACAGCCCGGAACTATATTAGAGAATACCTCTCAAGAAATACTTGTATAGATTGCGGGGAATCAGACCCGATTGTGTTAGAGTTTGATCACAGAGAGGATAAATTTAAAGAAATATCAAATTTAATAAAAGGCACTTATCCATTAGAAATTATAAAAAAAGAGGTGGGTAAATGCGATATAAGATGTGCGAATTGTCACAGGAAGAAGACAGCTAAAGAATTTGGGTGGTCCAGGAATAAAGATGGTAACGCCCCCGTAGCTTAACGGATAAAGCACTGGTCTTCGGAACCAGTGATGGGGGTTCGATTCCCTCCGGGGGTACAAAGATGGTGAAAATTAAATACCGCTCGTAGCTCAATGGTAGAGCAGCGGCCTTTTAAGCCGTTGGTTGTAGGTTCGAGTCCTACCGAGCGGACAATCAATAGGTGGACTCGATCCTCTTTCGCTTCGCGAAAGTAAGGTTCAGGGAATTCTTAACCCCTTCGGCAAAGCCTCAGGGTAAATTCCCGTCAAAAGATACATTTAGTATCTTTTGACTCCTACCGAGCGGACAGATCGAACAACAAGAGCCCCATTTATGGGGGGTTTGTTTTGTAAATCTAATTGACAAAGATACTTTTTTATTATAAAGTCACGGGGTCATTCTAGATCTTTAATTATAGAAAAGGAGTAGAAAATGTTTCTACTAATCATCGAGGGGGTTCTGTTGGTTTTCGGAATTTATTGGTTCTTGGTGAGCTCGTTGTTCCGGGTTCGCCCCCATGAATTCGCCTATGCCATTAGGCGATTCATTCTTCTGCCCAAGTCACCCTATGGCGACATTGCGGTGGGGACCCAGCAAGGAGTTGGGGCAAGACTCTATATGCCGGGCTGGCACTTTGTGCCCTTCATTAAGGTCTCCTTCTTTGGGGAGATTGTCCGGCAGGGGTTCTATAACCTCGACCGCTGGCACCATGTGGTGGCCCATTTCGGTCGACCGCTCAATCAGGGGCAGTTAATCGGCAACAATATCCCTTGTAATGGGTTCCGCGACGGGGAGGCTTTCCTCCGAGGTGGTGGTCAAAGTGGCCCCCAGCTCAATCTGATCGGGCCGGGGCAATATGCCATTCACCCCACCCTGTTCTCGCTGTTCCCTGTTCAACCCCTCTCAATCGGGGTCGAACAAGACGCGGTGCGAGAGCACCCCTTTACCGGAGAAGAACTCGTGATTGGCGAACTGCCCCAGTTCGGGGTCGTCACCCTCTCAATCGGGCATGAGATTCCCGATGAGGCCGGGCGAATTGCCGGGCGAATTGCCACGGGCCACAATAATTTCCAAAATCTGCCCGCCTGCCTACCCGGCGGGTGGGCCTACGAGAACTACGGCCAGTGGTTGGAGAGTGGCGTTCAGGAAGAAGTTCTTGAACCTGGCACCTACAATCACAACCCCGTGGCCGTAAGGGCCGAGACCCGGAGTTGTGAGTTCATCTTCGAGGGAACTTACGGCGTGGTCATTTCCAGCGCCGGTCGAGAACCTGAAGAGAGCGAGCGCCTTTATACCACACTGCCCGCAACAGCGGGCCAGAGAGATGCCGGGGCTTGGATAATCAACCCTGATTGTCCGGCCTATCAAAATGGTGAGCGGCTTCGGGGCATTTTGCCCGACCCCTTTGGCCCAGGAATCCCACCATTTTCGTTCCAAAACTCGGCAGTTTATAACCTCGTCCCCGTGGACGGAGCACCGGTCCGAGTTTGCTGGGGAAGGTATGGCGGGGAAACGCCGCCTATCGGGGAGCGCCACCTTCGATTTGAGACGGTTCGGGCCATCACTAAAGATGGCTTCGATGATTTTTTGGTCACCATCGAGGCGATCGTTCAAGCCGATCGGACCGATGCCGCCAAGATCGTGGCTCTGGCCGGATCGGTTGAAAAACTGGTCCGAACCGTCATCGTTCCCGTGGTGGATGGCGGTGTTCGCGAGATTATCCAAAGCAAGTCAGCTTTGTATATTCTCAAGAACTCGGGGAAAATCAAAAAGGCTATTGAGGGAAAAATTAAGGAGGTGGTCGGGGAAAACGATAAGTACCCGATTAATCTCCTCGAATTTCGGATCATCGAGTTCCCGGTCCAAGAGTCTCGAAATGAGTCTCTGAAGCGGCTCCTGGCCGGAATCACCGGCGTGGAGGTAGCCCGGCAGGAGGTCATCCTCCAAGGTTCCCTCCAAAAGGTGGAGACGGCTCGAATCGAGACCGAGAAGGCCCGGGCCAAGGCCAACCTTCAGGAGCTTTTGGTCCGAGCGGGGTTTCAAAAAGAAGCCTCGGCGGATCAGGCCGCGGCGATTGCCAAGCGGCTGGCGCCATTGATTTCGGAGATGCCCGGTGGGGGCGATGTCCTTCGGTCAATCATGGTTCTAGCGGCCGACCCCGAAGGGTCCTTGGGGAAAATATCCCAAATTCTGTTGGCGCGATTGGCCCCTCAAGGGCGACCCCTCGCTTAGTTCTTTCTTGCCCCGTCCCGAACTCGATATGAGTCGGGACGGGGTTTTTGTTTACTTTTTTAAGCGACGAAGATAATTTACGCCGGTCTCCAGATTTTTGACAAGCTTTTTAAGATCCCATTTTGTTGTTTCTCGGCCAAGGGTGATTCGAATGTTTCCCCACTCTCGCGTATTAACGCCCAAGGCTCGGATGACGTGGGAGGGGCCCGTCGCGGTCGTGGTGCAAGCCGAACCGGTTGAGACATAAATCCCTCGATCGCTCAAATAGGTCGTCAGCATCTCCCCCTCAACGTGCTTAAAAGAGATATTCAGATTATTGGGGAGCCTTTTTTGGGGGTGACCGTTTAGCTCGCTGAAGTGGATTGTCTCCAAAATTTCTTTTATCGCCTCATCTCGGAGTTTGGACAACGTGCTCCCGTCCTGTTCCTGGCGAGCATAAGTTATCTTCAGAGCCGTCGCCAAACCAATTGCTAAAACAACGCTCTCCGTCCCCGCTCGAAGACCTCGCTCCTGAGAACCACCAAAGATGATCGGCTGAAGATGAAGGCCCCGGCGAACAAACAAAGCCCCTACCCCCTTGGGGCCATAGATCTTTGAACCGTTAAAAGAGAGGAGATCGACATTTAGGCTATGGGGGTTGATATTTAACGCGCCCGTCGCTTGGCAGGCATCGGTGTGGAAATAGGGGTAGCGTTGACCCGTTTCTCGGCGCATATCTTGGAGCATCTGCCCCAGCCGACGGATTGGTTGTAGGGTACCGATTTCATTATTGGCCTGCATCACCGAGACGAGAATCGTTTCCTTCTTTAAACTTCTTTCCAGTCGAGCTGAATCCACGATGCCATTCTTTTCCGCCGGAACGTAGGTAATTTCGAAACCTTCGCGCTCTAGCTGTTGACAGGATTTTAAGACCGCAAAATGCTCAATGTTTGTTGTTACTATATGGTTGCCAAAGTTCCGGTTAGCTCGAGCTACGCCAAGAATCGCCAAATTTATCGATTCCGTCCCTGAACCCGTAAAGATAATCTCCTCGGTCTTAACACTTAAAATCTGAGCGATACTCTGGCGCGCGCCGTCCAGAAGGTCTCGCGCCTTACGCCCCGCCTCATGGAATGAGGCGGGGTTGGCGAAAACCGCCTCGGCTCGAGCCATTTCTTTTTTGACCCCACCATCAAGAGGGGTCGTGGCGGCATAGTCAAGATAAAGAGACATTAGGAATTTAATTCTGAATCAATAATAGCTTTAAAGGTTTCAAAGGGTTGGGCCCCGACAACGCGCCGGCCATTTATAAAGATTGTGGGGGTGGCCCCAGCCCCGACCCGAAGACCATCGGCCACATCTTTTGCCACCTCCTCTTTATACTTTTGGCTAGAAACACACTCAACAAAATCAGACAGATTCAAATTAATATCTTGGGCCCAATCAACCAGATTCTGTTCTGTATAACTTATCGTGTTGGGTCCCAAGAGACTCTGCTCTTCAAATATTTTGTCGTGATAATCCCAATACCGGCCCTGATCATTGGCACACTGGCTAGCTTGCGCCGTGATTTCGGCCATGGGATGAATATCGAGGGGCATATCCCGGTAAACAAATTTAACACTTGCCCCGGCTTCAATATATTCAGTTCTTATCCTAGCTAAGGCCTCTCGCCAAAAAATCCGGCAAAAGGGGCACTGAAAGTCACTAAATTCAATAATTGTTACTTTGGCTTCGGCCGGACCAAGAAACGGATCATCATCGACTCCGACCACGATCGGTCCCCCGATTTGATCCCCGATAAGGCCCACCTGCTCCTGGGGTAAATTCGGCCTACCGGAAAAAAAGACCGCTCCGGCGATAATAACTCCGGCAAGAAGAACCGCCATCGGCGTATAGAACTTAGGCCAATCGATTTTAGAAATTGCCTTATTAGAGTCGATAGGGGGTATATCCATTTATTTTTGGCCAAGAGAGGATCGCGAGGAATCCTCCGATTATACTAAAATCTCTAATCGTAATCTCATTGAGCCCGACAGACAAAAGGATAAATATCAAGAAAACCAGAGCCAAGGCCGAAAAAGTTGTCATAAAAACTCCCGTGATCAGAGAGATGCCGACTAAAACTTCAAAAACGCCGGTACTGTAAATCAGGGTCAGCGCATCAACTCCAAAGCGACTGCTAAAGCCAATTAGCCAATGCGGAACCCAAGCATTTATCCAATAGTCCGGACTAAAAAATTTATCAACTCCAAACCAGAGGAAGACTATGGCCAAGCCGAGCCGAATAAAGATATGGGAATAGTTGAGCGATCGAGACATAGACAGACATAAGTATACCGACTTATCTGGGTTTAAGACAGTCCTCCAATTTGTTGATAGTTATTTCCCAGCCGGGATAAATTTTGTTTTCTTTTCGAGAAAAGCAATAACCGCCTCCCGGGCTAGCTGGTCTCGAATCCGGTCTCGAAGAGTTTTCAAATCAAGGGACCGCTCGGCCTCTTCTATGCTTCTAAACTGACCCAGAATTTCGTTAACTCGCTGAGTGACAGCTTCTTCCAAAACTTCAATTTTCTCTTCCTCTCGGATCGCCCGCAAGACCAAGCTGTCTTTAACTTGTCGCTCGGCTTGAGACCGCCACTCCTTCCGCAAGCTTTCCAGGGTTTTGCCAGTTTGGGCCAGATATAAACTTAGTTCCATCCCCTGTTGATGTAGGCGTTGATCAAACCGAGAAAGAAGGGTGTCCAATTGAATTTCGACAAGGCGACTCGGAATTTCTGCCTCCGCCCGACTAGCGATGAGGTCTATTACTTGCGCCTGAAGGCGTTGGCGTTCAGCCTCCTCTTTTTCTTTAATTATACCCTGGGTAATGTTTTCTCGGAGCCTCGCAAGGCTCTCAAATTGGCCAAGACTTTTTGCAAAATCATCATTTATCTCCGGCAAAATAATCTCTTCGACTCGGTTCACTGTCACCTTAAAATCTAGGGCTTTTCCGGCCAGATCTCTTTTGTAGTAATCCTTAGGCACCACCAGAGAGAACTCCTTCGTTTCGCCTCGCTTGCTCCCAATCAACTTATCTTCAAAGCCGGGGATGAATCTTCCGTCTCCCAGAACAACGGGGTGATTTTTACTCTCACCGCCTTCGATAATCTGCCCATCTAACCGAACTTCAAAATCAACTTCTAGCCGATTACCCCTGCGGGCCGGTGATTCAATATCCCGGCTGGTTGCCCGAGATTTTCTTAAAAAATCAATGGTCTTGTCAATCTCTTCCGGACGGACTTCCGTCTTTTTTCTCTCGACCTCTAACCCGCGGTAATCTCCGAGAGTCACTTTTGGCAATGGGGTAATTATGACACTAAAATTAAGCTCGGCCGAATCATTTTTATTTATTTTGAAATCAAAAGAGTCTAATATCGTTAGATTTTCTTCTTTGGCGACTTGGCTTATCGAGGCCTGAACGCTTAGATTCAAGGCCTCCTCCTTAATAGTTTCCGGGTCAACCTTTTGGCGGACCACTTTGGGCGGAACCGCCCCCGGGCGAAAGCCGTCAACCTTTAAATTTGCTCCAATATTTTTTTCCGCTTGACTGACGAAACCCTGAAGCTCATCCGCCCCCAAGCTTATCGTTAGAGCCAAGCTTCCATCCTCTTTTTTTACAATATTTTTATTCATCGCTGGTCTCTTTTTTATCCTCTGTTTTCTCTGGAGCCTCAGCCTCGGCTATTGCTTCCGGCAAGGGACCGCCCGCCTCCACCTCTTGGGCTGTTAACTCCTCTTGAGGTGACCGAACGTCTATTTTCCAGCCAGTCAACTTGGCCGCCAATCGAACATTTTGACCTTGGCGACCAATGGCTAACGAAAATTGATCATCGGCCACCTCGACCACAGCGTGTCTTTCTCCCTCACTGACAATACTAACCTTTCCGACTTTTGCCGGCGACAAGGCATTGGCGATAAAAACCTTCGGGTCGTCATTCCATTCGATAATATCGATTTTCTCCCCGGCCAGCTCGTTAATAACCGTCTGGACTCGAACCCCCCGTTGCCCGACAAGAGAGCCAATCGGGTCAACCCCTTCCTCTACCGAGATAACCGCGACTTTAGACCGAAATCCGGCCTCGCGAGCCACTGATTTTATTTGAACTGAGTCAGCCTCAATTTCGGGCACCTCCAGTCGGAAAAGTTCTTTAACCAACTGCGGGTGCGCTCGCGAAAGGATAACCGCCGGACCTTTGGAGCTTTGCTCCACGCGCAAGATTAAAAATCGAAGCCGCTGGCCGATCCGATAACCATCACTGCGAATCTGTTCCGAAGGAATCAAGAGACCATTAGTTCGACCCAGATCGACAAAAACCATAGAACCCTCCTTCCTTTGGATCGTCCCGCTGACCACTTCGTTCTCGCGCTGGCTAAATTCATTGAAAATAACATCGCGTTCAACTTCTCGAAGACGCTGGATGATAACTTGCTTGGCGTTCTGAGCGGCAACTCGACCAAAGTCAGTTTTCGTTTCTAGAGGGGTAATGATCTCCTCTCCAATCTTGGCATCTTCCTTTTCTATTTGAGCCTCAGAAAGTAAAATATGTTTCTCCGGGTTATACTTTATTCGAAGCCCCCCCTCGGCCTCTTCCGGTTCCTGGTCCTCACTACGATAGCCCGCCTTAACCGGCTCATTAAATATTTGAGGTAACTCTCCGGTTAGGTATTCCTCCTCGTCAAAGCCCTCGACAACATATTTAACTTGCCAAAGTTTTGTCTCCCCCGTCTCGGGATTCATCTTTGCTCGAACAATTTGGCTTCTTTCGCCATAGTCGCGCTTGTAGGCCGCGGCGATTGCGTCCTCAATCGCCTCATATATTTTTTCTCGAGGCAGACCTTTCTCGTCGGCGATTTGATCGATCGCCGAGATAAATTGTTTCATGTCAATCATAATTTTGACTGGCTACTGACGTAGCCAGATTTTATAAAAATCGAGGCCCGCGGGAGCGGACCTTGATACCATCATTCATTAAACTCAATATACAAAATAATAAATTAAATGTCAAAATAAACGGTTATCCCCAAAGGTTACTATTGATGATTTGTTTGGGGTTGCTATGTTAGCCGCGAGTTGCGCGTGATATACTACAATGGTATGAAATCTATCGGTCAAGAAGACCCTAAACTCCAATCCGATTTAGACCAGAAGCTTCACGATATTCAACTCAAAGGAAAAGAATTGGCCGCCCAAGAGCTGGCCAAAGCGACCAACTTACCTTTTATTGATCTCGCCCATTTTCCAGTAAACACCGCGGTTCTGAATATGCTTGACGAGGGCGTCGCCCGATCCGGACAATTGGCCATTATCGCCCAAGATAGTCGCACCTTAAAAATAGCTATCCGCGACCCCCGAAACGAGGAAACGAAAAAGATATTGACCGACCTGCTCGATCGAAAGTTTTCCCTCGATTTGTTTGTTGCTTCTCCGGAGGGGCTAGAGTCTGTCTGGAAGCGCTACCAACATTCCCGAAGAATAAAAGTCTCGCCCCTTGGTGTTGTCGACATCAGTGAGGAGCGAATTGCTGAACTAAAAGAAAAGATCGGCGGGTTGGAGGATTTGAAAAAACAGCTCCGGGAGCTGAAGACGACTGAAGCCCTCGACCTAATCATCGCCGGAGCCCTAAAAATAAGCGCTTCCGATATTCACCTAGAGCCCGAGGAAGCGATTATCCGAGTTCGCTATCGTCTTGACGGGATTCTTTCCAACATTGGCGACCTGCCCACGAGAGAATATGCTCGAATTCTCTCGAGAATAAAAATAATCTCTGGCTTAAAAATCAATATCCACAACACGCCCCAAGATGGCCGGTTTACCATCAGATTGGATAGTCGCGATGTTGAGGTTCGAGTTTCTATTCTTCCCGGAGCCTTCGGCGAGAATGTTGTCATGCGAATCCTTGATCCGCTGACAACGACTCAGAAACTCAGCAGTCTCGGAATGCGCCCCGATCTTCTGGCAATTCTCGAGGCCGAGCTCAAAAAAACCTCGGGAGCGATCCTTACAACTGGCCCAACTGGATCCGGCAAGACCACCAGCCTTTACTCATTTGTTCGCTATTTGAATCGCGAAGGCATAAAAATAATTACCATTGAGGATCCGATTGAATATCAGATCACTGGGATTTCTCAAACTCAAGTTGATGAACATCAGGGTTACACCTTCGCTAGTGGCCTTCGGTCTATTGTCCGCCAAGACCCCGATGTCATCTTAGTCGGAGAAATCCGAGACGGCGAAACGGCTGAAATCGCCATTCAAGCCGGGTTGACGGGCCACTTGGTCTTTTCCACACTACATACAAACGATGCCGCCGGAACCATCCCCCGATTGATTGATCTCGGGGCTCGGCCCGTGAATATCGGCCCGGCCTTGAACGTAGCCATGGCTCAGCGCCTCGTCCGGAAACTGTGCTCCTGCAAAGAAGAGACCCCCCTCCCGGCCCTCGAGACAGAAAAAATTAAAAAGGCCTTCGAACAATTAAGTCCGGCCGTTCAGCTCCCTGTCATTAGCCCCGAGATAACTATTTTTAAAGCGAAGGGTTGCCCGAAGTGCAATCAAGGCGGTTATGTGGGGCGCATCGGGATATTCGAGCTCTTCCTAGTCAGTACCGATATGGAGAGATTAATAACGACCTCTCCCTCGATTCCCCAAGTCCGAGATCTAGCCCTGAAAGAGGGCATGGTGCCGATGCTCCAAGATGGCTATCTGAAAGTTTTAGAGGGTGCCACGACCCTAGAAGAAATATATCGCGTCGTTAGTTAATTAAAAACCACTCCCTTACCCCGCGGGCAAATCCTGGATTTAGGGAAATGCCAGGTCAGAAAAGTGCCAAGAAATACAACAGCCGAAGCCAGTGTACCCGTTGGGATACAGTTCCTATTAAACAACATTCGCATGAGTTTAATTGCCTGCGGGGTAAGAGAGTGGTTTTAAACTAAAGAGAGGTAGGCCCGGCCTACTTCTCAAATCTCCCCATATTTTACATGATTTAATAATTATGTCAACTCAAGATTTAACCAAACCAGTCAAGATTGAAGACGATAAAAATCTCGATTTGGCCCTCCGACCCCAGACTTTTAATGAATACGTCGGTCAAGAGCGCGTCAAAAAAAATTTATCGATTCTTATTCAGGCCGCTCAAAAAAGATCGGAGCCGATTGAGCATATCTTGATCCACGGCCCTTCTGGCTTGGGGAAGACCACCTTGGCCCATTTAGTCGCCAAAGAAATGGGGGTCGGGCTTCGCCTGACCTCGGGAACTGCTCTTGAAAAGGCCGGAGACGTTGGCTCTATCTTAACCGGGCTCTCTAATGGAGACGTTCTATTCATCGACGAAGTTCATCGCCTAAATAAGCTGGTTGAGGAAACGATTTACCCGGCCATGGAGGACTTCCGTCTTGATATCGTAATCGGCAAAGGCAACGCCGCTAAAACTCTCCAAATTGACCTGCCGCGCTTTACAATAATTGCCGCCACGACCAGAATTTCTCTTTTATCAAACCCCTTTCGCTCCCGCTTTGGGGTCAGTCATAAACTTGATTACTATCAGTCTGAAGAGATCACCCAGATTTTAAACCGCTCAGCTAAACTCCTTGGAATAAAGGCCAGCCCGGCCGCCCTAAAAACCATTGCGGCTTCTGCGCGGTCAACCCCTCGAATTGCCAACCGCCTGTTGAAGCGTTGTCGGGATTTTGCCCAAGTTCACAACCAAGCCGAGATCAGTGTAGATCTAGCTCAAAATACCCTAAGTCTCTTGGAAATCGACCCGCTCGGTCTTGAGGCGACCGATCGAAAAATCCTGAGCCTGATCTCAGAAAAGTTTAATGGTGGCCCGGTTGGAATAAAAACCATTGCCGCCGCTCTCTCTGAGGAAGAGCAGACCATTGAGGATGTCTATGAACCCTACCTAATGCAACTTGGCTTTATCGATCGGACTCCCCGGGGTCGAATTATCACCGAGACCGGGAAGCGCCATATCGGCATGGCCCTCGATCCGAAACAAGCCTCCTTGATTTAATGGTCAAAAAGATTGCCACTTTAGTTCTGGTTGGTTTTCTCGGTATTTCAAGCGCTATTTTGCTGTCAAGCGAAGATAACTCCTTACCAGAAAGACAAGGGGCCGGACTTCCTTATTTAATTCAAAGTGCCCCAAGTTACCAATCACCTGTCTCCCCAAGTCCTCTCCAAGCCAGTCCGGAAACCAGAACGGAAACTTCAGAATCTTTAACATCTTCAACCCCTCCGACTCCGACAATCGAGGCCACGTCTGAGGAAGAGGCGGAAGGGCCTTCTCCCACCCCGCCCGTCTCCCCAGGCCCCCGCCAGACCAGTCCGGAACCGACAATAACGCCCTCGGCGTCTCCGATTGGGGCGAACCCCCCGCAACCCTCGACCAACCCCAGCCCATCAGCCAGCCCGGAACCCGTGGAAGAATCTCCTGTAGTTACGCCGACCTTGGGCCATATTTTTTACACTAGCTCCTTCCCCCGCTCAAAATATTACTATTGTGACACCGATAGCGGTTGGAAGGGCTTATCAGAAAAATATCTTCGCTCCTTCGAAACCGAAGCCGCTCTTCTGAGCGAATTTGACCGTATTCTTCATGCTCCCTGTAAATAAGCTTGAGTTCTAAGTGTCTTTTTTGTTAGCCTAAAAACATGTCCGGACACAATAAATGGTCAAAAATAAAACATAAAAAAGAGGCCAGCGATAAAAAAAGGGGTGGGGCTTTCTCTAAATTGGCTAAAATAATCTCCATGGCCGCTCAAAAAGGCGCCGATCCGGATACGAATCTGGATCTTAAAAATGCCCTTGAACAAGCCCGCTCAATCAACATGCCCAGCATAAATATCCAACGCGCCATCAAACGAGCCCAAGATCACGCCACAACTCAACTTGAAAATATAAAAATCGCGGCCGTCGGGCCAGAGGCCTCCCTATTTATTATTGAAGCGGTCACGGATAACACCAACCGGACCATTAGTGAATTAAAATCTATTCTAAAAGATTACGAGATCAAAATGGTCCCGCCACAATCTGTTCTCTGGATGTTCCGAGCCGTTGAGAGTGACTTCATTCCCCAAAATAAAATTGCGGTTAGCGAAGCGAGCAAAAATAAAATTCTAAGCTTTATTGAGCTCGTCGAGGATCACGCCGATGTGGAAGCGGTCCATACTAATCTAGAATGAATATCCTTGGAATTGATCCTGGAACTAGCCTGATTGGGATCGGCATAATTGAGAAGAATCGGCGCGAGTTAACCTCAATTCATCAAGAAGCTTTTATCACGCCATCAAATATTAATAACATTGATCGATTTGATCTTGTCTATGACTTTTTCAATGCCCTACTCAAAAAAATTCCCATCGATTTAGCCGGGATCGAAAAAATCTATTTTTCCAAAAACACCAAGACCGCCATCCAAGTCAGTGAGGTTCGGGGTGTTATTTTGCTCGCCTTGAAGAAAAACCGGATTCCGATTTTGGAGTTTACTCCCAATGAAATAAAATTAGCCGTCTCGGGCTATGGGGCCGCTCAAAAAAGCCAAGTTCAGAAAATGGTCCAATTAATTTTATCCTTGAAGGAACTCCCCACTCCGGACGATGTCGCCGATGCCTTGGCAATCGCAATTTGTTCGGCCAATACAAATCCACAGCTTATCTAGAGATGACCTTGACATTGAAATTTATCCGATTAGAATATCGATGTGCTCTTGAAGAGCACTTTTTAATTCTTGAACCACAAAGTCAGCTTTATGGTTCAGACTATAAAATATGAGCGAGATCAAATTTGAACTCATGGACGAAGAAACTGAGGGAGAGGTCAAAGAAGACGCGAGTGAAGAAGATGAGGATGAGGATGACGAAGATGACAAGGACGCCGACGATACTGATTCCGCGGACGAAGAATAGTTTTCTCTTAATCAAAACCCCCTTGCTTTAAACAAGGGGGTTTTGATTTTGATAATTGTAGTGATCACCAATTTATGGCAAAATAGCAAAAGTCCGTGAAAACCCTAAAAGATCTCCTTCGAAATAAGCGCCGTTTTAAATATCTGGCCCAATTGGCCCTTATTTTTATCTTGCTGGGGTTTATGCTTTTTATCGGCTTTTTTATTATCACCATTAGAGACATCCCCGACCCCAGCACCATTATTACCCGCCGAGTGAGTCAGTCCACTCAAATCTTCGATGCCAGTGGTGCTTCCGTCCTCTACGACATCCACGGAGAGGAAAAACGAACCGTCGTTCCTTGGGATAAGATCAGCCAGTCCGTCAAAGATGCCACCGTCGCCTCCGAAGATGCTGATTTTTACAAGCACAATGGGATTGATCTTCGGGGAATTGCTCGGGCGATGTTTAAGAACCTTCGAAGTCTTGAGATTTCCCAGGGAGGCTCAACCATTACTCAGCAGTTGGTTAAAAACGCCCTCTTAGTCACCGACCGAACTTTCACCCGAAAATTAAAAGAGTTGATTCTAACCCTCGAAATTGAGCGCCGTTTTACGAAAGACCAGATTTTAGAGATGTATTTAAACCAAATCCCCTACGGCTCCAATGCCTATGGGATCGAGGCCGCTAGTCAACTTTACTTCGGGAAACACGCCAGTGATCTGAGTTACGCCGAAGCGGCTACTATTTCCGCCTTGATTCAAGCCCCAACCTTCTATTCCCCTTACGGAAACAACGTCCCCGTTCTCATTCAGCGCCAACGGGGCGTCATTAACAAACTCTATGAATTAGGACTCGTCGACGAGAAAACTCGCGATCTCGCCCTAGCCGAAGATTTGATTTTCCAACCATCCTCTCAAGATATTCAGGCTCCTCATTTTGTTATTATGGTCCGAGAATATTTAATCAGTCGCTTCGGGGAAGACGCGGTTGAAAACGGTGGCCTAAAAGTCACAACCACCCTGGACCCTGAGCTCCAAACCCTTGCCGAGGAATCAATTGAAAAATATGCTCAAATAAACGAGCAACGCTACCGATCTTCTAACGCCGCCCTGGTGGCGATTGATCCTCGAACCGGACAAATTAAAGCTTTGGTCGGCTCGCGCGATTATTTTGATATCGAAAATGAGGGGAATTTCAACGTTGCGACCGCGTTTCGTCAGCCCGGGTCAGCCTTTAAACCTTTTGCCTATGCCACGGCTTTTAGCAAGGGTTTTACCGACTCGACGGTCATTTTTGATGTTTCGACAGAATTTAACCCAAATTGTTCCCCGGAGGCGAACCAAAATAAGGATCGCTTCGGATTAGACTGCTACCATCCCAATAACTATGACTTTCAATTTCATGGTCCCGTTACGATGCGTCAAGCTCTGGCTCGATCTCTGAACGTCCCCGCGGTTAAAACACTTTATCTGTCTGGTGTTGATGCCGTTATTGAAACCGCGACAAGATTAGGCATAACCAGCCTTGAAGAAAATAGAAGCCGCTTTGGCCTCTCCTTGGTCCTAGGGGGCGCGGAAGTCCGCCTTCTGGACATTACCTCCGCTTATGGGGTTTTTGGAAATGACGGGATCAAAAATAACCCAACTTTTATCCTTAAAATAGAAGATAGCGCGGGTAATATTTTGGAAGAATGGGTACCCCAGGAAAAGCGCGTTCTTGATCGTCAAATTGCTCGAACTATAAATGATATCCTCGCCGATAACATTGCCCGGGCGCCTACTTTTGGGGTAAATAGTCCTTTTGTGATTCCCGGAAGGAATGTCGCCGCCAAAACCGGAACGACTCAAAATAACCGCGACGGTTGGTTGATTGGTTACACCCCTGCACTTTCGGTTGGGGTTTGGACTGGAAATAACAATAACACCCCAATGAATCAAAACGGTTTGGGAATAAATACCGCTGGTCCGATTTGGAATGATTTTATGCGCCAAGCTCTCCAAAAGACAGCCAACGAATCCTTTCCGCCACCCGAACCAAATTTCTCTGATAAAATAATGCTAAACGGTTATTACGGGGAAATTCCAAACGTGCATAACATCCTTTGGTTTGTTGATAAAAATAACCCCCACGGCGCCATCCCTGAAAATCCATTCTCTGACCCGAGTTCTATAAATTGGGAATCCGCCGTGAGAAAAAAATATGGTCCGACTCAAGACTTAGATGATTTAAACTGATCTGCCTAAGAAACTATTGAAAAATAATTTTAGTAATCCCTTTTATCGCCCGAATGATTTCTTTTTGATAATAGCCCAACTCTTGGGCTATTATTTTTCGTTTTGCTCTGACAATGAGAGTATCTTTTCGTAAAGATAGGGAGACGATTATATTTTTAAATTCCTCCTTGGGAAAATAATGTTTAATTATTTTCTCTAGTTCCCGCTTGATCCTCTCAATTTCTATATTCTGAGATTTAACCCGAGCCTGAATCGATTTGGTCAGGTCATCAAAACTCTTCATCTTATTGACGTATCGGCATTATCAAATAGATAAATTTATCACCTTCTTCCGGTTTCAAAACCAAAGGGGAACCTTCTCCGGTATATTCAACAATTATTTTTTTAGAATCAATTACTTTTAGTCCGTCTAGAAAATAATTGTAGTTTAATGACACCTGGAAGGGTTCATTTTTGAGAATTGAGGCGATCGAAGAGTGAATTTCGCCCTTGTCTTGGTTTTGAGCAGAAATAATTGTTTTATCTGTTCGAGCTTCGATTTTTATATCAAAAACGCTCGAAGAAAAAAGACTTGAGAGCTTTATTTGTCGCTGGAGATCGTCTTTATTAAATAACGCTCGAGAAATAACATTATTGGGAATTATTTTTTTATAGTCGGGGTACCGACCTTCAATTAATCTCGAGAGGACGTTAAATTCTCCACTCTTAACCAAGATTTGATTCTCCGAGACAAGAATTTCCAAGTCTTCATCTAAATCGCCAATAATTCGAATTAATTCATAGATTGTTGCCCGCGGTACAATTACTTCAAAATTAGATTCATTTTTCTGATTTAAAGATATCTCGGCCAATCGAAAACCATCCGTGGCCGCAAAGGTTATTCGATTTGGGGTTACTATCCCGAAAACCCCCGTTAGCTCCGGCCGAGTTTCTGAAATTGACGTTGACTCAACAACGCAATTCAGGGAATTCTTTAGCGTCTGACTGTTGATCAAAACTATCTGATTCGATTTTACTGTTGGAATGATTGGAAATTCATTGGTCTCGAAACCAAGAATTTGGGTTTTAAAATTTTCTGAATTTACCAGGAGGGTGTTTTTTTTGGTTGTCAGAGTAACTCGATCATCGGAAATACTCTGCATAAAATCGGTTATAATTCTCGCCGGAACGGCAATCTCTCCTTCGGCTTCAATTTTAGCCCCGATCCAATAATTAACCCCGATCTCCAGATTGGTTGAACTTAGTCGCAATCTCCCCTGCTCGGTCCGGATAAGAATGTTGGATAATATGGGCAGGTTAAGATTTCTGGATATAATTTTTTCCGTTGCCTGGAGTGCTTTTAAAAAATTATTACGGTTTACGGTAACAGTCATGGATTTAAATTATTTTATATATGTATTAATTACTATTATTAGCTCTGTGGATATGCGGATATCCTAGTCAAAATACACGGGAATTCAAACGGATCGGGTTGTTTCTAATGTTGATAAACAGGGGGAGGCCGGGGATGAATTTTTGACGTTCCACCGGGCCTGGTTTTTAATCGTTTAAATTACCCAAACTTGTCTCCAATTATCCCCAGGGTTTTCCCCGAGTTTTACCCCAACTATACACAGGGGTTAAGTAGTTAGGGTTTCAAACGACTGATAAATTCGCTCCTTTATTAAAATCAATTCTTGCTTTGTTGCCTCACTCTCACGCTCCTCTTTTTGAATTTTTTCGTAGGCATGAATCACAGTAGAGTGGTCTCGCCCTCCAATTTTTTGGCCAATTTCTGGAAAGGAGGCTTTGGTTTCTTCGCGGAGTAGATACATGGCAATCTGGCGAGGTCGAACTACTTCTTTTTTTCGACTTCGTTTGGCTAAGTCGATTTGCGTTATGCCATAGAAGTCGGAGACAGCTTTAAGAACGGCTTGCGGGGTTGTTTTCTTGAAAGGAGTATTGATGTAGGTTTGGAGAAATTTTTTAACTTCTTTTAGATTAGGTACGCGATTGTAAATTTGACTGACGGCGATGATACGATTTAAAGCCCCTTCGAGTTCGCGGATATTTTTTTGGATATTTGTTGCGATATAGCCAAAAACTTCCTCGGGAACCTCGAAACCGCGTTCCTTTGCCTTGAGCTTAAGGATTGCCAAACGAGTTTCTAATTCTGGAGGGCTAATATCGGCGATCATTCCCCCCTCAAACCTAGAGCGCAGACGCTCTTCAATAGCCGGAATGGCTTTCGGGGCCCGGTCTGAGGATAAGACGATCTGCTTGTCTTTTGCGTGGAGCTCGTTAAAGGTTGAAAATATTATCTCTTGAGTTTTTTCTTTACCGGCGATGAACTGAATATCGTCGATCATTAAGACATCATAGTGAGAGTATTTTTTCTTAAGGTCTTCGATATTTTTATTTTTTATACTCTCGACGATATCGGCCGTGAGTCGATCCGAAGGAATATAGAGAATTTTTTTTGTGGCGTTATTTTGGAGAATTTCATTCCCAAGAGATTGCAGTAAGTGGGTCTTGCCAAGGCCGACCCCGCCGTAAATAAAAAGAGGATTATAAACGCGACCTAAATTCTTAGTGATAGCCAGACAAGCTGCATGTGCCAGTTCGTTATGAGAACCGACGACAAACGATTTAAAAGAATAGCGTTTATTTAAATTGGTTAGGCGGTCAACATCAACCAAGACCCGCTCCTCGACCTCGCTCTCGTTAATTAATCGAGAGAAATCCTTTTTATATAAATCGCTCGGAGCGCTAGCGGTTCCAATATGGTACTTTACTTCGCGAACCGCCGGTTCAAGTTTACACAGAGAGGTTACAATCTGACGGTGAAATTTGTTTTCCAACCACTCTTTTACGAAAGCATTAGGA
>PCXO01000006.1:17480-18792 GCA_002771135.1 Candidatus Yanofskybacteria bacterium CG10_big_fil_rev_8_21_14_0_10_46_23 | reverse complement strand
CAATTCCATCTCTCCCAGCACCGCTTTCCATAACTCCTCTTTGTTCATTGTAAGCAGTATAAACTATTTCTTTAGGAATAAAAGTCGGCCGAATCGGGGGGAAAGTTTATAAGGTGTTCACAAAAAGTGGATAAGAATACAGAGCTAATTTTGGCGAAGAATCGTTTTTGACGAATAAAAGTTTTAATATTATACTGGGGAGCAACATGAAATCAACGACCTATCGACCAAAGAAAAAAAAGCGAGCTAAAACTCATGGCTTCAAGTCGCGAATGCAGACCAACTCAGGTCGAAAAGTTCTAAAGCGCCGCCGTCAAAAGGGTCGAAAGGCTCTGACGGTTTAAATTTTTGATTGGGAAAAAGTCAAAAATAAAAAATCAGCAAGTCGTCTCTCTAATTTATAAGAAAGGGGAAACCGTCCGAGGCAAATTTTTCTTTATAAGTCTTTATAAAAACGAGAGTCTTAAAAATCGATTTGCCTTTATTGTCCCCAATAAGGTGATCTCGAAGGCTCCGGCCAGAAACAGACTTCGTCGCCAACTTCGGTATTTTTTTGAAAATAATAAGGCTCTGATTCCGCCCAACACTGATATAATTGTTACGGCCCGACCCGGAGTCGGGGGGTTAGACTATAAAGAAATAAGTCAGGAATTAACCGGTTTAATTAAGAGAACAAAGAAATGAAGAAAGTTCTAATAAAAATAATAGATTTATATCAAAAGTATTTTTCGCCGGACCACGGTTGTCTGCCGACCAACCCACATACAGGCTGTCGTTTTTACCCATCCTGCTCCCAATATACGAAAGAGGCTATCGTTCGAAAAGGTCCCGTTCGGGGGTTAATTTGGGGCTGTTGGCGAATTCTTCGCTGTAATCCCCTAGCCCGGGGCGGGATTGATTTAGTCAGATAATTTTATGAGTTTTTTATTTAACGAAGTTTTATATCGACCGATATTCAATGCCCTGATTTTTATTCACAACTTTCTGCCGGGGGATGATTTTGGCTTGGCGATAGTGGTTTTAACCTTGATTATCCGGTTAATTTTTACACCGTTCTCAATCAAGGCGATTACCTCCCAGAGAAAGATGGCCGCTATCCAACCGAAAGTGAAGGAAATCCAAGAGAAATTTAAACACGACAAACAACTCCAGGCCCAAAAGATGATGGAATTATATAGGATTGAAAAGATTAACCCCATGTCGGGATGTTTGCCCCTGATTATCCAAATCCCGATCCTATTTGCTCTTTATAGAGCTTTTCTGAACGGGTTTAACCCTGAAAATTTAAAGATTCTCTACTCTTTTGTTCAGA
>PCXO01000006.1:914-17459 GCA_002771135.1 Candidatus Yanofskybacteria bacterium CG10_big_fil_rev_8_21_14_0_10_46_23 | reverse complement strand
TTTCGGCTTTTTAGATTTATCGGTCGCCAACCGGTTCTTGGCCATTCTTACCGGGGCGCTCCAATTTATCCAATCAAAGATTAGCCTTAGTCAGCAAGGCTCGGGTGAGGGCGCAAATCAAGCTATCGCGGCTATGGGGAAACAAATGACCTACTTCTTCCCGTTTCTGATCGTTGTTATCGGTTGGAATCTTCCCGCCGGTTTGTTACTCTATTGGTTAACGACAACGGTTTTTTCAATCGGTGAGCAATTTTATATTAAAGTTAAAGTAAAGCATGTCTAAAGAACACGACGAAAAAATTATTGAAACGACCCAAAAAATTATGGATTTTATGAAGATCCAGGCCGGCGTCTCTATCCAAGAGAATGATTTGGGTGAAGATAAGATAAAGATTGTAAATATTGAGGCCCCGACGGAATCGGGGGCTTTAATCGGAAAGAATGGCCAGACTATCCAATCGCTCGAACACGTTATTCGCCTAATCGCCAAAAAGGGAGTCGAGCTGGAGGCAAATTTTATTATCGACGTGAACAACTATCGAAAGTCGCGAGTGGACTATTTGGTTAACTATGCTCGAGGGGTCGCCGCCGAGGTTAAAAATACTCATCGAGCCAAGGCCCTATTCCCGATGCCGGCTCACGAACGCCGGATTGTTCACATGGAGTTGGCGGCCCATGGCGAATTGGAAACAGAGAGCGTGGGCGAAGAACCGCGTCGCCGAATTGTGATTAGGAAAATCTCAATTTAATTGAGGTGAAGGCGATAAACAAAATTATCTCGAGAATTTATAAAGAAGAGGTCCTCCCCATTGTTCCCCAAAAAGGGACTTTTTATCTGGAAGCGATCATACTTTGTCGCCCCCAATAACTGCTCACTTTGATTGTCTAGGGGAGACCAAGCCATGATCGCCTCACTATCACTGAAGTAATCTGATCGGATCGGCTCATTGGGCGGATTTTCCGCAACAGCGCAATAAACGCGCGTCTCCTGGGGAGAGAAGGCACACTTTTTCGCAAAGGCCGGAAAGGGGGCGATATATTCTTTGCCCGCATCCAGATCCAAGAGGTGGAGTTCCAGGCCGATGGGGGTAAAAGTCGAGAACAGAATTAACTTACCGGAAGGCGAAAAAAGGATCTCTAGGCCAATTTTGCTGGTAATAACCCGAGACAGTTTTTTGTTTTCGATATTTACAAAAAATAGATCCGTCGGGCTAGAGGCCGAAGTTATGGGCTTGAAAGCAATAATATTAGTCTGGGGCCAGAAAATCTCCAGCTCGTTCATTCTGGTTTTGAAGATATTTTTATAGCTTGAGCCATCTGGTGCGCCGACGCTGATACTCCCCTCGTTGGCGCCGGGGTCAAAGAAACTATAGGCGATTGATTCTTTGTCCGGAGAGAAAGCAATATTGCCGATTTGCGAATGAAGTGGAGTTGTCTTTCGGCTTTTCGCGTCGTAGTAGAAACTGCCACCGGTTGGGCCGTCAGCCTTATAGATAAAACTTCCTTCATTTTTAGCCCAGACAACGTGGCTAATATTGCCGAGACCTTCTTGGAGTATCTTTGTTCCGCCTGAGACAGAAGATTGGAGGAGTTGCCCTTCTCGATTGACTTGGATAATTTCCAAGCCTTTTGAATCGGCTGCCCGGGTAGATTCACTGTTGAAGCGACTAAAGGGCGCTTTCTTCAAAATAGAGAGGGAGCTTAGAGAGATTGGCTCAGAGAGGTTTGCCAAAGAGTCAGATTTCTCTTTGATAAGATAAACTCCGCCTAAAAAAAGAAGTGTGATAGTAGTGATGACGATTAAGCTGTTATTCATGAAAATTAAATTTTAAACTCGGTTGCGACTTGTTGGGCTGTTTCAGCCAGTGCTTGGTAGAGTTTCTTTTCATCTCGATAAGTCAGATAAACTCCAATCAGCATCCAGGGAATAATATTTAAGATCGGGGCGATATCGGCTACCGCGATGAGGAGAAACCTCCACACCGGACTCTTTCGAGCGGCGCGGACAACCTTGAGAGAGGAAACGACCCCACCGCGAAGCTTCCCGGCGATATTTTTTATTAATTGCGGAGAGCGTCCCGAGTACTGAATTTTTCGAAGGAGCTTCGAGGACTTAAAGGCAAGTCTTTCCAACTGAAGCGCTTTTAATCGGACAAGGTCGAGCCCCTCATCAAGATTCTCCTGATACTTTTTAGCGCTTTTGTATCGCACGTCGCCGAACCAAAGAATAAAAGAAATAATCGCTATTCCGACAAATGAAATTAGGATGGTGACAGCCAGACCCGAACCGCTTAGATTCAAAAATATTAAAACAGCGTCAAAAAAGATTGCGATTAAAAAAAGCAAACCATATTTAAATCGAGAGGGTCGCTTAAAACGCTTACTTTTTTCGATCAAGTCGGCAACCGCTCTTTCAAGTCCAGCGACTTCTTGTTCTAAGGCGAGCGCTTCTTGAAGGTTTTTTTGATTTTCAAGGGAATTAAGGGGTTGGGTTGGCTGGGGCATTTTTTTTGTTCCACTCTTCTTTGGCCGCCTGAATTTCTAAGATTTGACGGGGGTCAGAAGTGATGATTTGGTCCTCGCTATAGGAGGCGACGACCCGGATTCCAACGTGATTTGTCCCAGCGAAGAAAAGGCCGTGACCAACTCGAGCCTCGAGTAAGAAAAATTTTTCAGCGTCGGTTAAATTAAAAGTTTCTTGAACCAGATCGATTGAAGAGGCCGATTGTTTCATTAGGATTTGGAGAGAAGAGTTTGAAATAATCGGTTTGCCATAGGGCGAGTTCATAAAATCGGGGATATCTTGAGAGATAGTGGTGAGCCCCAAAAAATATTTTCGAGCGCGCTTGGCAATATTCAGAAGGAACGATCCGCCGATGTCGTATTTTAGGAGCCACCAGGCCTCATCAACAACGAGGATGCGTTTTCGAAGTTGTTTTCGAACTTGCGTCCAAATGTAGTTTAAAACGACGTACATGGCGATGGGGCGAAGCTCTTCTTCCATATCGCGAATACTAAAAACCACAATTCGGTTATCAAGTTGAATATCCGTTGCGTTATTCAAAAAGCCCGCGAAAGAGCCGGTGGTGTATTTTTTAAGTCGGACCACCAAAGAATCGGAGCCGGTCATCCCCTGAAGAATATTTTGAAAATCAGACATGAGGGGCGGTTCAATTTTGGAAAAATCCGACTCGGGCGTGATGTCTTTAATAGCGTAGGTTTCGTGAAGGGCCTCGTCAATGATAGATTCTTCTTCCGGCGTAACGTCGCCAAGCATTAATTTAATTAAGCCACTAAGATTCAGAATATGGCTTCTAAGGACATCGTTGTTATCTTCGCCTTGGATGGCTTGGGGCAAGTCAAAAGGATTAATGTGGTTATCGGAGCCGATAGAAATATTAATATTTGTTCCCCCAACGGTTTCAGAGAGATATTGATATTCATTTTCAGGGTCGATAATAAAAACCTCCGTTCCTATCATCAAAGAGCGGAGAATTTCGAGTTTAACCGCATAACTCTTTCCCCCGCCGGATTTTCCGAAGACCACGGTGTTGGCATTCTCGAGATTAAAGCGATCAAAAAGGATCAGGGAGTTATTGTGGGTATTAATCCCGTAGAGAATCCCCTCCTCCGAGGTGAGGTCGTAGGAGACAAAGGGGAAGAGCGACGAGGCCGGCTCGGTATTTAAAGAAATATGATCATTCAGGACATCGGTGTCGAGCGGTAGGGTTGATTGAAACCCTTGCTTCATTCGAAAGGTGGATTGGCGACTGTAGATTAATTGAGAATCCAGGAAACTCTTTATGCGGGCCTCGGTCTCATCAAGTTCTTTCGTAGAATTTTCGTAAATAGTAATATAAACTCCAATCTCAAAAAATCGATCGGTCCCCTGCTGAAGCTTGTTTCGGAGAAGTTCAATATCATTGACCGCGGTGTCGAGTTTTGGGTTACTAACTTTTCCGGAGCTAGCCTCTTCAATCCGTTGAGCTTCTAGGCGCCCCAGTTTATCCCGGAGCTGTTTGAGGACGACCCCGGTTTCTTGGGGGTGAATGAAAATCGAAATATCAAAGGCGCGATCAAAATTTACAATGGGCGAGAACCAATTAGTATTTAAATAACGCGGGTAGGTCGCGATAAAGAGCGTGCGGGTAAAGCGTTTCCCCAACTGAAGAGCGTTCGGGGTGATTTCAATGGCTGAGGGCGCCAGAAAATCGTCGATTGAAAGGAGGGTGTCGATTTTTTTGTCTTTTTCTTTATCCATTATAAATTTTGAAAAATATTGTTTTTAACTCTTCGGCTTGGAGTTGGCGAGTCTTTAAACCCAGCCCGGCCAAGCCCGACATCACTAAGTCGGCGCGCTGATTGAGTTGCGCCTGATAGCCATCGAACTGCTCCGACGCCAATGCGGCCTCACCCTTGCCGGAGGAGCCCAAAATTGATTTAAAGCCGGAGAGAAGCCCCGCCTTCTTTGATTTAATATTTTTAGCCTCAATCAGGTAAAAAGGGACAACGATAAAAAACTTTTTCGACATAATGTTGGCCAGTTCCGTCAGGCTACTAATAAAACGCTTGTACTCGACCGCCTGGACTTGAAGAAGCTCGTTCTCGATCTGATCGATATAACGATCTAAATTGACGATATAGGAATTAATGTTTAATTGACGGGATTGAATATTAATTTGAATTGGAAAATCAATCGAATTTAAAAACCCCTGAAAGGCTTGGATAATCGCCGTCTGTTCGTCACGAGACTTTAGTTCAAAATTGATGGAGCTGACTTCAATCACCGATCGAAGGGAGCTGTCTTTCAGGATAATCGAATATTCTCTAATTTCGGCGATATCGATGAAATCCGTCGTATTGGTGCTCTTTTTTTTAACGGGTTTTTGGGGTTTATTCTCTTTGGTCATAAAGTTTAATTGTCTGGGAATCAACTTGTTTTTTAGGCTGGAAGAGAAAGCGCTTATTTTCGGTTAAATATTTGAAGGCATAATAAGCATATCGAGGTAACGGCGTATTGCCAACCTTTAGAAAGGCCAAGGCTCCGGCGATAACCAAGATCGGTCCGCCGATCAAGAAGGTAATCAGGAAGCTCTGAGAACCGACGAAGATAATAAAAACAATCGAAACTCCGCCGGCTACCCAAAGAAACTGTTTTAGGGTTAGCGGGCCGACGATTTTCTCCTCGGTGTCAATAAATTGGGGAACTTGAAACTGCATAAATGATTAAGCCTCACCTTTACGGAGGTTGATAAGGTTGCGGTTACGGACTGTGTTTTTATAGGATATATTTCCGGCAATTGTTGGGTTGTTGATGGCTGAGAGAGGATCAAATGAGGTCGCCGGGGCGGACTTTTCTAACTCGCCGGTCTTTGGGTCCAATTTTTCCAGAGCGCCCCCTATTATTACGCCATGAGTTTGGAGATCAGTTATTGGTGTGGCGCCAGCACCCTCGACGTCGTTAATCAATTCATCAAGTATCTTTGTTTTATGCTCGGGGTTGCCACTTTCTTCTATTTTTTCTCGGAGTCTCTGGACGAATCGGGCTCTCGGACTATTATTGTCGGTGCCGCCACTTATCGTCTTTCTCGGATCCCCGTCGCCCTTTAGCCGGGCAATTTTATTAAACATTGCCACTCTAAAATGCCAGTAGGCCTCTTGCTCATCCGGCGTACCATAGGGATCGCCCCAAACGCTTTCTGGTAAATCGGCGATCTCGTCTGTTTTCTGTATCGCCAGATTCAGAGCACTTATTTTTGCCGTCTCATAGGCTCTCCTTAATTTGTCTAACTCGGCCGGGTTCCTACTTGCTAGGGGCAGGGCCAGTTGTTTCGTGCGCTCTGCATCAAATTTTTTCTTAGCTATTTTTCTGTTCAACTCACCAACATACTTTGGTGTCGCTGAAGCCATGCTTTTTATGTACTCCTTATTGTCCTTCGGGCTGACAAACTTCAAAACTTCTTCTAGCTCGGCAACGCTAGAAATCTTAGCCGCCGCTTTTTTGTTGTCCTTTATGTTTCTTACGGCGGAACGGCGAGCCTCTACCCCCCCAGCGGTAGTTGTTAGAAAACTGAAGTCACCCTTAGCTAGGGCAATGTTAGCAACATCCTCGGGCTTAATTCCTTCGTACTTACTCTCTTCGACGGCTTTCAGATAGTCGCCTAGGGCGGCTTGGCTGCGGCCACCCAATTTTTGGGCCGTATCGGTCAAGACTTCGGCGTCGTTAAAGCCCAACCGGGCGGCAAGGTTACGATAGCCCAAGCCCTCGGCTGTTCGGGGGTCGGTATTTTTGGTAATTTCCTTAAGTCGATCAGCCGAAATTTTACCGACCTCATATTGTTTCTTATAGATCTCCTCTTTCTCTTTGGCTTGTTTGGCCAATTCCTTCCCGCGGGCGTCACGATCGCCAAAGATTTGGGCCACTCCAGCCTTTCGAAGATCAGCGCGATCACTTCCGCCGATTTTGCCGAAGAGGCCCTCTTTGGCAATCTGAGCGGCCTTGGCTTTAACCCCTTGCTGAACTCCCTCGGTGATGGTTTGAACCCCGGAGTATTTATAAGCGCCAGCGAAGGTCCCGCTTCGGATACTATTGAAAACACTGGAGGCTCCGCTACTGGCGTAAGAACCAAAATTCAGCGAGGCTTTTATCCCCCAAATTAATATAAAGATCGTTAAGAGGTAAAAGAAGATACTTTGGAAACTAAAGCTGGCTAGCCCGACAAAAGTTTCGTCGGTACCCGAGATTAATCCGGAGCTGATGGTCGCGCGTTGTTGGAAGAGGATCATACTGACCAGCAAAAACATTAAATAAATCGGCAAGAAGAAAACCCAGCCGATAAACTTTTCCCGCCACTGATCAAACAAGGTTTTTGTTGAGGGCAAGACGGCCGCGGCGAAGGCGATCGGCGAGGCGATTATTAGAAGCCAAAGAATAAAAATTCGAAAGATAACAAAGGCGGTGGCGGCGATTAAAGTTAAAACCATCACAAGAACAAAAACAAAATTAACAATACCGATAAAACTTAAATTTAAGACCTGCTTTGTCTCGGTTAGGCCTAAATCAGTCAAGCTCTGTACTCCGAAGATTTTATTGACCCCCAGATTGCTTCCGATCTGGCCGGCGATGTCCCCAATGCTTCGGATGAAAAAATGGGTAAAGACGTTTGAGAAGTCAATAACCAAGTGGGTAATCGGCAGGCTAAAATTTATTAGAACGGCGGCGACGATAAAACGAGTTAAAAGTCCCCCCTCGCGAATGGTGTAGCCCTTAACGTTAAAAATGGTTCCAAAGGCGATGATTGTCAGGATCAAAATGAAGAACATGTTGACAAAATCTCGGACCGACTTCCAAATTTCTCGAACAACGGTGGCATCTTGAAAATCGAGAACTCGAACGGTTTTATCAAAAACGTTTATAACCCAATAGGCAATCTCCCCGCCGATAGCGATACTTTGGATGTACTCGTTGAGCTTGTACTTCACTCCGGCGGTAATAGCAGAATTGGCTATTCCCACACCGCAACTGAGTCCGCCTATGAGGCCGGGACTGGTACAATCAGCCACGGCTTGCTGAGGCCAAATGGAACTTGTTATTGAAACAACCAGAAAAAGGATGACAAGACTGACTATTATTTTTTTATTTTTGTCCCTAAACAAAAACATAAAGATTTATTTAAATATCAAACGCGCATTGATCCTGACAGGCCCTCCGAGCGCTACTCCTACAGGTAGCCTCATTTGAGGCGGTGCTACAGGCTGATTCGCGAATATTTAGACAGTTTTGGACGCAGGTCTGAACCCCCCGCTGGGTGGCTTGGTTTAGAGATTCGTTTCGAGACTCGACTTGGGTGGTGTCATTCAGAGTCAGATTGGTCAAGTCGACGGGCAAGAAAGAGGTCAGGCGAGCATAGGCGGCGTTGATCACCCCGGTGATAACCTCGGAAAGTTCATCACTGCTGGTGAGCCAGTCGAATTGACTGTCCACGGTTCGGGCGCCGGCTTCCGTTAGAATTTGAGCGGGCGTGACGACGTTGCCCAATAAAAGACATTTGGTTTCACCGGTCTTAACATTGCCATGGAGGCGATCGGAATTGGCGCGACAGTTTCCCCGACTGCTGATAAAGCCGGTGCTCCGCGTCTCGCTGGTGTCGGCCTGACTCTCCAACCCTTTTTGTTTAGCCAGTTCATCGAAAGACAAGGCGGTTAGCCCCAGAACGTTATTTTGGGGCTCGACAATTCGCTTGAAAGTTTCCCAGCCCCCACCCTTTAGGAAATCTTCTTGATAATCCGCGTAGACCTCTTTGGGGATAGTACAGCGACTTCGAACTTGGAAACTATCCTCGCCACCCCCCTGAAGGATTGAGGCGAACTGACCGATGTCAAGTGGGGTACCGTTCTGGGCTCCAAAGATCCCCCCGACCACCCCGCGGAGTTGCTCACAGACAATTTGCCGGTCAATGACGTAGCGGAGTTGAGACAAGAAAATACTCTGGCCTCGACGGTCCGAGTCCAAGATAAACTCTCGCCAGTTTAAGACAAAGGCCGGCTGGCCATCTCGACCGGCGCCTTGAATGACGTCTAAGACTTGGTTGCTGACGGTGTTAAGCAGATTGGCCGCGATAACCCGAGCGACAACGTCAAGGCTGTATTCTTTTGTGGCGTAGTAGAAGTCGGTTCCCTCGGCCGACTGGGGGTTGGTGGGGGCGACAAGGAAGATTAACGCGGAGATTAAAATCAACGTGCCCGCTAGTATCTTTTTTAAATTAAAAACCATTTAACGTTTGGAAGAGTTCTTCATTAGGATTTTTTAAATTTTCAGCCTTGATTTTTTCGGCAATTTGGCTAAACAAAGGTTGACTGTCGAGATAGAGCCCCTGCAGGCTGGAAAAAGCGATCAACATTTTAAAGGGGTCGTTACCGCTCAGGGCAATGGACCGGTGATGGATCTCGGCTCTTTTAATGAGATCTAAACTTTTCTCTTGGAGGGCCAACCAATTTTGCGGAACGGGTATTCCCAGAAGTTGATTATAGGCTCCTTCGAAGGCGAGGGCATACCCCAAGAAGGTACCGCGGATTGCGGCCGTGTCCTCGCTGGTGAAGCCGTTGCTACCAATAGCGGAAAAGAGGCGGTTAACTACTTGAGGTTGGCCGGTGATGACATTGGCAAGGTTATCCCGAAGAACGTCATTAAGTTTGTTTAAATAAGCTTGCTGATCGGCTGGAGAGCTAGAAGTTATCTGATGATCTAAATTTTGGACTCGGGAGTTACCCAAGACGCCGATGGTATCAACGATGGCCGAGAGGGTCAGATCATCAACGGATTTGTTAAAAGTCAGATCACTTGCCTGATTACTCAGGTCGCCGGCGGCAATTCCGGAAACAATCAAGCTGGCGATATTTTGGGTCAAATTTCCTTGGCTGATACTGTTTTTTGTCAGAAGATCGCCCTCTTGGCTATTAAGCGGGTCATGACCGGAGAGGACTTCTTCACCATCTAAAAACCCATCGCCGTCGGTGTCGGGGTTGTAGGGGTCGGTAGTCCAAAAAGCTTCATCTTGATTGGAGAGGCCGTCGCTGTCGAAATCGTCGCTCTCTTGATAGTTGCGAGCCACGGGTGTGGGTTGGGCGATAGCGACGTCGAATTGACTACTGAGAATGAAATAGACTCGAACCCCGACAAAGCCGACGGCAAGAATTAAGATAGTCAGTGAAATCTTTATGGTCCTATTCATCTTTTGCTTTTTTGGATCGATGATTGTTTAGAAAAATTAGCATCAATATACCTAAAATAACCACCAAAAGTGGTTTATCACCAGTTCTATTGTACCACGTCTGTTTAGTATTTAGGGGGACTTGCTCTGTTAATATCTGCGGGGCTGAATCGGGGCTGATTTTTAGGAGCTCCCCGCTTGACCCCAAGAAATAAGAGAGCCCAAAATTGGTGCTAAAAACTACCGAGCGCCCCTGTTCCGCGGCGCGCATCCGGACAATGTTCAGGTCCTGATTAATCAAGGAGCGATTGCCTCGAAATAGGCCGGTGCTGGATTGGATAACAATCAGCTCCGCCCCATTTTTGGCTAGCGCTCTCGAGAGTTGGGGCGAAAACATCTCGGAACAAACCAAGGTGCCAATCTGGCCGGCCTCGGTTTGTTTGGGAGTAAAATTATTTTCACCCTGACTGTAGAAATGCGCCGCATCTAGATTTTGGCGGGCCGTCGGGGAAAGACTTCGGGCTACCCAATTTAAAAGATAGGGCAAATACTCCCCGCCCGGAGTTAGAAGGCGTTTGTCGCTGGTCGCGACAATGCCCGACTTAGAATCTAAGACAATGGTTTTTGAAACCGTTTCCGAGCCGGTCTCTATTCGAGAGTGATCAATTAGCGTAACGGGGTCATCAAAAAGTTGGTCAAAAAAATTTGGCAAGTTATCGGGGTTGATGACCAAGGGTAAATTTCGGAAAAAGTCAGAATTTTCTGGGAAAACGATAATCTTGGATGACGGAGTTTCTCGCAGAGTTCCAACTAGGCGGAGTTGCTCTTCAAGCCGGAGGAGCCGGTCACTGGGAGTGTAATTTTCTTTGATCTCATTTTGAGTTTGAATGATACTGACTTGTATTGTCGGATGAGATTTTGGCGCTGGGATATCGGGCGTAAATAGGATGAAGCCGATTATTAGAACAAGGGCTAGGGTTCGGATCTTTGGGAGAGTATTTTTTAGAGAGGTGGCCTTGAAAATCCGATAGATGGAGATATTCACTAAAAGGATAACCAAGGTGACGAAATAGATGCCCCCCATCGAGGCCAGCTGTCGGAAAAAAGCGCTGGGGGCGACTAGATAAGCCGGGTTTCCTAGGGTCCAGTGGGGCCCGAGACTGGATTGACTTCCGGTCCAGAACAAGCCAAAGCCCCAAGCTCGGAGCCACTCGGTCAGGACGAACAAAAGCGCCCAGACCAAGAGTTGATATTTTTTAGCTGTTAGTTTTTGGGCCAGTCCCCCACTAATCCCCCAGAAAATCGCCATAAGCCCGGCGCTACAGAGATAAATAAAGCCGATAACCAAAAACCCCGTGAATTTACTGGCAATTCCCAGGGCCTCGGGTGGGTAAAGGGCCCAGAGCCAGTTAAATAGAATTAAGAAATAAGTGGCTCCGGCAACAACCCCACCCCAAAAACCGGCCCGGCCGGTTTTTTCTCGGAAGAAGAAAATCAGGAGCGGTAAAAATCCGACTAGGGCCAAAAACCAAAAATGAGGAAAGTTCAGGGCTAAGCCTAGAAGGCCTCCCGTTAAAATTGGGAGGAGATATTTTTTGTGAGAGTTTCCCATTCGTGGATTGTTAGAGTCTCGGCCCGGCGCTGAGGCTCGATATCGGATAATTTTAAAAATTTCTTGGTTTGAATTTTAGTTAGACCCAAGCTGGTTAAATTGTTGATAAGCTGTTTTCTCTTTTGAGAGAATCCGGCTCGGGCTACTTTAAAAAACTGCTCGCGTTCCCGTCGACTGCGATTTATTGTTGGCCGAATAAGAATCAGGGCGGAGTCAACTTTGGGTTTGGGCCAGAAATTATCTCGCTTTATTATTTTTATGATTCTGGCCTCGGCAAAATATTTAATGCTTGTTGCCAAGAGATTACTTTTGGGGGGCTCGGCCTTTATTCTCTGAGCGACCTCTTTTTGAATAATTAGGATGACTTTTTCCGGCACGGGCCAATCCTCCAAGATGGTTCGGAGGAGAAAGGAGGTTAGATAATAAGGGATGTTTCCAATAACGCTGTAACCGCCATCGGTAAATTCTTTGGCCGGCTGGTATTCTAAAATGTCGGCCGTTTCAATGCGGATTTTTTCTTTGGCCCGAAATTGACTTTTCAGAAAGTCGGCCAGCCTTGGGTCTTTTTCGACTCCGATAACTTCGGCTCCCGCCTCGGCTAGTTTTTCCGTGATCGTCCCCAGCCCGGGGCCGATCTCGATTATTTTTTGGCCGGGCTCAATTTCGGCCGTTTTGATAAGGTCATTGTAGATATCCGGGTTAATGAGAAAATTTTGACCCAAAACTTCGTTGGGTGCCCCCCCGATTTTTTCGAGGCTCTCTTTTATGAAATTAATAATTGATGACATCGTCGTAGCTTGAAGCGTCACTTAGGCCCAAGTCAACGTCGGGTTCCGAGAGGGTATGGTGGACAATGTTTTCCGGGATCTCGAAGATAAAACGTGAGGGTAAATTCAACTGGGTCGTACCATAAAGGGTCCGCTTCTTGCAGTAGGTTAAAAAAAGGTTTTTCTCGGCTCGGGTAATCCCGACATAGCAAAGGCGCCGTTCTTCCTCGAGCTCTTGGCGGTTAATTAAGGATCGACTGTGAGGGAAAACCCCCTCTTCCATGCCAACCATAAAAACCGCCGGGAATTCTAAGCCTTTGGCGGCATGAAAAGTCATCAGGGTAATTTGATTCTCATCTTCATCAATGGCGTCACTGTCTTGAACCAGAGCGACTTCTTCCAAAAATTGACGCAAGCCCTCTGGCGTGGGTTGGCCATCAAATTTTTTTAGAACCGAGAATATTTCTCGGATATTTTCCCAGCGATCTTCGCCCTCGTTACTGCCGTCGCGAATATAACCGGCATAGTCGATCTTTTTTAAGAGCTTCCGAACAAGCTCGGAGACGTTGACCTCAGCCCGCAGGGCGTCGACACTTCTAAAAGTTTCTATAAGTCCGGCAACCTTCTTGGCGGGTCCGGCCCCGAGCTTGGCGAGGTTTTTGTCGAGGTGATCTAAAATCGAGGTTTCATTTTCGTAGTCCCCCATCAATTTGTTGAGGGTGGCCTTTCCGATTCCGCGGGCCGGGATGTTGTAGATTCGGCTGAAGGCAATTAAATCAAAGGGATTGGCGATGATCTTTAGGTAAGCAAGAACATCCTTAATTTCTCGGCGCTCATAAAAAGCGGTGCCCCGCGCGATCTTATAGGGCAGGCCAGCTCGAAGCAGGGCCTCCTCCAAATATCGAGATTGGGCGTGGGTTCGGTAGAGAATGGCGATTTGCCGAGGATTGAGGCCGTCCTCTTGAAGTTTTTTTATTGTTTTAATGATGAACCGTCCCTCTTGACGCTCATCCGCGGCTTGTTGGATGAAAATCTGGTCACCGGAGTCATTCTCCGTCCAGAGTTCCTTTTTAATTTGGTTGTCATTATTGGCAATCAAGACCGAGGCGGCTCGAATTATCGCTTGGGTGGAGCGATAATTCTGATCTAAAGTGATAACTTTAGCCTGAGGGTAGTCGCGCTCAAAGGTCAGAATATTTCGAATATCCGCTCCACGCCAACTAAAAATGCCCTGAGCGTCGTCGCCGACTACCAAGATATTATTGTGCGCTCTGGCGATTAAACGCACGAAAGTATAGTTGGCCTTATTCGTGTCTTGAAATTCATCGATCATTAAATACTTAAAGGTGTTTTGATAACGCTTTAAAACATCGGGATATTTTTCAAAAATCTCGACCGTCAACATGATCATATCGTCAAAATCCAGAGCTTGATTTTGTCTTAGTTCTTTTTGATATTGGTTGTAGACCTGATTAACCACGTGACCAAAAAAATCGAGATTGGTCTCGGCTTGTTTTTCGGCCGTGATAAGCTCGTTTTTTAAATTCGAGATCTTTCCGAGGATGGCGCGCGGATGGAACTGTTTGGAATCAATATGCTGGGCCTCCATCACTTTTTTAATTAAACCTAATTGGTCCTCCGTTCCGTAGACAGAGAAGTTGGGGCTGTAGCCTAGCTGTTCAATCTCGGCCCGAAGGATTCGGCCACAAATTGAGTGGAAAGTGCCGATATGAGAGGAATTTTTTTGACCAACGATCTTTTTGACGCGCTCGCGCATCTCATTGGCCGCTTTGTTGGTAAAAGTTACGGCTAAAATATTTTCGGGCTGAACGCCGGTCGCAATGAGATAGGCGATGCGATGGGTTAAAAGTCGAGTTTTGCCCGAACCGGGGCCGGCGACCACCAAAACGGGGCCGGTGGTCGTCGTGACCGCTTCTTGTTGTTTGGCGTTAAGTTTTTTGAGGATTGTCTCGGGTTGCACCTCTTTACTTTAACAGACCCCAACCGTTGTTCAAATGAAAAAGATCCCTCGGCTTCAAAGGGGGGCCACCGCAGGCGGTGAATTTGAAGCCGAGGGGGTCACGAGAGTGAGAGTATGCCGCTCTCAAACTATTAATACTCTATTATTTTTGGTTCTTTATGTCAAAAAAATTCCCCACCAGTCGCGCTTTGTCCAAAATTAACGACTGGTGGGGGGGCTGAAGTGGTGGCTCCAACTTGCCCCCAATATAGCAGATCAAATTTCCTTGGCAAGATCACGTATTTCCCGGTAGCGAAAGCAGTTTCGACTATGGTCATTGACCATGCCGGTGGCCTGCATGTGGGCGTAAACAATTGTGGGGCCTAAAAATTTGAACCCTCTTTCCCTTAGATCCTTACTTATTTTTTCGGCCAGGGCTGTCTTGGCGGGTAGCTCTCGAGCCGATCTAAATCTGTTTTGAATCGGCTTTCCGTCAACGAACCCCCAGATATACTTGGAGAAAGTCCCAAATTCTTGGCGTATTTTTAAAAACTGTTGAGCGTTGTTAATGGCAGCCTTAATTTTGAGCCGATTTCGAATAATCGCCGGATCGCCTAGCAAGCGCCCAAAGTCTTTTTTATTGAACTTGGCCACCTTATTAAAGTCAAAATTGGCAAAAGCTTGTCGGTAACCTCCGCGTTTCTTCAAAATTGTTGACCAGCTTAGCCCGGCCTGAGCGCTTTCCAAGACTAAAAATTCAAAAATTTTCCGATCGTTAAAAATTGGCACGCCCCACTCCTTATCATGGTATCCTACATAAATTGGTTGCTTCTCCCAATTTTTGAGCCAATCGCATCTTTCCCGCATATTTTGTTTTCGGCTTAGTTATTCACCTATCGGCCGGGTATAAATTCCAAGGGGGCATAAACAATCCAGAGAGCGAGGAGGATGAATCCCCTTAGGGAGTTGAAGGCTATTGTTTTTTGAATATCTTTTTGTCGGGGTGCCGGGAATCGAACCCGGATTACATGACCCCCAGCCATGCGTAATAACCGTTATACGACACCCCGAATCTGACTTTTGTCGGGACACCCGGATTCGAACCGGGAGTCGCACGAACCCGAATCGTGCATGTTACCGTTACACCATGTCCCGAATTTTAGACTAGATCATTTATATCAAATAAAGATTCTAGCGCCAGCCCCGCTTGGGCCAAATTTTCTCGTGCCCCCTCGTTTCGATCGACAATGACAAGAGCCTGAACAACTTTCAACCCCTTTTCCTCCAAGGCTCTTTTGGTTTTAAGCAGTGAGGCTCCTGTTGTTGCTGTGTCATCTAGGATAACCGCTTTTTCACCAATTTTCACGGCGGGGCCTTCAACAAGATTTTTTAAGGCATGTTTCTTAGCCTCCTTGCGGACGAGCAACCCCTTGAGCTGTTTTTTCCGACGGGCTTGCTGATAGAGCAGAATTCCGCCAATCAGCGGGTCGGCCCCTAAAGTTGGTCCGCCAAGCACGGTTACTTCGGGCCTTATTTTCTTACTTAGTAGCTTGGTCGCTAAATATAATCCCAGCGAATTTAAGGTAAAGTTTCTCCCGTCGATATAAAGACTACTTTCCTTCCCGGTCGTCAGCTTAAAGTGTCCCCTTCGGGTTGATTTTTTGACAAGGCGAAGTAACCTTTCTCGATCACTTAACATAATATTTATCTTTCAACTCGGTCTCCTCTCTCTCGACCTCGGTTTTTATCCGGTCGGCGGCCTTGGCTAGATCAGCATCATTAACTTTGTTTAACTCCTTGGCCAACTCGGTTAATCTCTCGGGGGTATTTAAGCTTGGGTCGTCTAAAACTTGAGCGAATAAGCCTCTCAGGATTAGCCCGACTCTTGGGCCCGGCTTTAAATCTAAGATTTTCATCAGCTTGTCGCCGTCTAATTCTAACATCCCAACCGAGATTGGGTCGCGAGAAACCTTCTCCGCGATAAACTCCAAATGGCGGAGTTTGTAGGGCTTGGCCTTGGGCCGGCCCATGCCGATTCGGTCGGCTTCTCGAAGTTTTATCAGGTCATCAAAATTTTCTTTCCCGACCTTGGCTAAAAGTCGGCGGACGGAGCTTTCCGTGACTTCATCAACGGAGTAGTAAAATTGGTGTTGGCGGACTAGGTTAACGATTTTTTCAGTCTGTTTCTTGGGGAACTTAAGGCGTTCTAATATTTTTTTGACCATCCGGGCGCCAATGACTTCGTGGCCATAAAAGGTTGCCTCTTTCCCCTCGCCTCGTTTGGAACGGGGCTTGCCGATATCATGGAATAAGGCCGCGAGACGAATTTCTGTTGAAAAGTTTTGTTCGCTCGCATATTTTAAGGCGTTGACCAGATGTTCCCAGACGGTGTAGATATGGTTTTTATTCTGATCAATGCCGATCCCCTCTTCCAGCTCGGGGATGATAAACGCTAACAAGCCGGTTTCGCGAAGTAACTCGATACCTTTAACGGCT
>PCXO01000006.1:0-886 GCA_002771135.1 Candidatus Yanofskybacteria bacterium CG10_big_fil_rev_8_21_14_0_10_46_23 | reverse complement strand
AGTATAAGTTTCTCCCTCAATCTCAAAATCAAGCGTAGTCGCAAAACGAATCGCCCGCAAAAGACGCAGGGCATCTTCGCCAAAACGCTCCGCCGGCTCGCCAACGGTTCGAATCAATTTTGCCCGTAAGTCGGCTTGGCCGGAGAAGGGATCCGATAATTGTTCATCCCCGGCTACGGCCATGGCATTTATAGTGAAATCTCGCCGAGCCAAATCTTCTTCAAGTGTTTCCACGAATTTAACTTGGTCGGGGTGGCGCTGATCGGTGTAATTTTCCTCAACCCGGTAGGTGGTTACCTGAATCAAATCCAGTCCTGTTTCTTTGGAATCAGTCTTTATCGTCACCGTCCCGAAGGTATTTTCGCAGAAGCTTTCGGGGAAGATTTTTTGGATTTCTTCCGGTCGAGCGTTTGTGGTTAAATCCCAGTCTTTCGGATTAGTACCAAGGAGTAAATCCCGAACCGAACCGCCGACAACAAACGCTTCAAAGCCACTCTCCGCAAGAGTTTTAATCGTCTGGGTGACTTCTTCAGGTAGTTTCATTTTCATGTTCAAACAGGCCTGCACTGAGTGAGCGAAGCGAATCGAAATGCCTGCACTGAGCTTGTCGAAGTGTACCCCCGCCAGGACTCGAACCTAGATCTCCGCGTTAGGAGTGCGGTGCTCTGTCCCGTTGAGCTACGGGGGCATATAAATGTTGAACCAAGGGCCTAACCTCCAGGGCTTGGCTCCTCTAAATCATTGATACTTGCCCCGATCATAGCGGGGAGCTACGGGGGCCTTTCTACATTGCCAATATACCAGTCCCATGGTATTTTATCAATGAAATCGGGCCCATAGCTTAGTCTGGTTAGAGCGTCGGCATGGCATGCCGAAGATCCGGGGT
>PCXO01000008.1:5661-6615 GCA_002771135.1 Candidatus Yanofskybacteria bacterium CG10_big_fil_rev_8_21_14_0_10_46_23 | reverse complement strand
TCCGAAGTTGCTAAAATTATCGGCGTCACCCCCTTAACGGTTCGAAATTGGGACAAAGCCGGTCGCCTTACCGCTCATCGTAATCCTTTTAACAACTATCGGATGTACCGAGTTGAAGATGTCGAGGATATTTTAAGAAGAATCGACAACAGCAAAGGGAAAGCCCCTCGAGTTCAATTAGCCAGTTCCAAGCCAAAAGTTAAACCAAAAAACACTCCCCGAAAACTAACGATCTCAGAGGAATAAAACGAGCGGGAGTGGAGGGATTCGAACCCCCAGTCACGGTTTTGGAGACCGTTGGTTTGCCCTTAACCGACACTCCCAAAGATTGCTCTAGGCAATCTTAAAAACTAACCGGTGATCTTGGCTTCCTTATGAACTGTTCTGGCTCGACACCACTTACAAAACTTTTTGAGCTCGATTTTCCGCTCAACTTTCTTTTTATTCTTGCTGGTGAAGTAATTACCGCGCTTACACTTCTGACACTTTAATTTAAATAGATTATCTTGGGACATATTTTATTTTATTTTATTCTTAATACTCCTGAGCCGATGGTCGGAATCTCACACGGACACATATTTTGTCCCCGACCCCCTACTTTTGAAACCTTGCGGTTTCAATACCTGCCTGCCGGCAAGGCAGGCTTCCACCGCGGGGACAAAATGGTTCGACTCCTCATCGGGAGCCGATGGTCGGATTCGAACCGACGACCTTCTCCTTCGTTTACACTTCTCTTTTATAATAATCGACTTTTATTTGAGAAGGCTAGACTGTATCTTAGGCTTATTCAAAATATAGAAGTTAGCCTTCCTTGTCAGTCGTTCGGGCGTATAAATAATTGACGCCACGGTCTAAACTTTAGCCTTAAGCTTTTAACCGTTATTCGGATTCGAACTATTAAATTTCTTCAATAGTGGGCAAAATTACGATTTACCATGGAGATGCTCTACCAAC
>PCXO01000008.1:4442-5646 GCA_002771135.1 Candidatus Yanofskybacteria bacterium CG10_big_fil_rev_8_21_14_0_10_46_23 | reverse complement strand
TAAGATAATCTTGCTTGTCATGCGAAGCCTTGGGCGAAGTCTGCCCCGCCAAAGCTTGGACTTTAGTTCAAGCGGAGGTGGGAGCTACCTCAGCAACTTATTTTTCCCATCTAACCATAAACTAACTAGTCTTAAAGCTATACTTGAGTTTATGGTGGGCGGTGAGGGACTCGAACCCCCGGAGACCAATGGTCGTCTGGTCTACAGCCAGATGCAATTGCCACTATGCGAACCGCCCAACGTAATTGTCTAGCCGTCTCTTCTTCGCTGGGTTGGAAGAGGATATACTCCTGTGAAATTTTACAATATCACTCTGTCTTGTCAAATAAATCCTATGAACTGATCGTCTGGACGGCCTAAAACCGAGCAATAATAAAACTCTCCGAGTATCCTTTAAAAGCATGGTTGATTTTGACGTAAACGAAATTTGAACCCCAAACTTTAGCCTATAAATAGACCCGTCTGTATCAAAAAACCCGCGAATAAACCTCCTTAAATACTCCCCGTCAGAGAATATCCAATTAGGGATTCGCAGAGATTTTTTTATCTTATTGCCTACTAACCCCATATTTTTAAAAAATTTAACTAAACTAATAGAACTAATAAATAAATCTATATCACGCTTGTTTCTTTTATACCAGCTCAGATTTTGTCCACAAATTTTTTTGAAAAGCTGGCAAATATTCTTCGCATATCGCCCTTCCTTATTACCTAAATGGACCCAGATTTGATATTGTGCTATGTGACCATCACCACATAAAACCCCTACAAATTCAGCTAAATCTCTCGATAATGGCAGACTTTTAATTAACCGCTGATTATTAAAGCCAGCCTTTCGGCTCCTACCGATTGGGATGTCGAGTTTTTTTAAACGATCATACACGGCTGACTGACCTAAATTCAAATGACGGGCAATCTCTGATATGGTTTTGTTTTCTAAAATATACAGCTGAACTAGTTCTGCTCTTAGTCTAGCCCTCTCGTCTGTTGTCCACTTCTTCGCCATATATTTTAAGATAACAAATTAACCCCTCTATAACAATTATCCTTATCAGGAGCCGAGGGAGGGAATCTCACACGGACACATATTTTGTCCCCGGCCCCCTACTTTTGAAACCTTGCGGTTTCAATACTTCCACCACGGGGACAAAATGGTTCTAATCCCGGAGCCGAGGGAGGGATTCGAACCCACGACCTACTGTTT
>PCXO01000008.1:0-4424 GCA_002771135.1 Candidatus Yanofskybacteria bacterium CG10_big_fil_rev_8_21_14_0_10_46_23 | reverse complement strand
AAGATAATCTTGCTTGTCATGCGAAGCCTTGGGCGAAGTCTGCCCCGCCAAAGCTTGGACTTTAGTTCAAGCGGAGGTGGGAGCTACCTCGGCACTACCTCGCTTTGATTAAGATCAAAGCTTTAGAGGTGTTTTTTAGTTTTTTCCAAAAGACGGCCAACCTCTTCGTCTTCTGGGTCGATACCGTGAGCAACAGAGAAAGTTTCTCGGGCATCGGCCATATTCCCCATCTCAATATAAGTTTGGCCCAGTTTCTTATAAAGTTCAATGTTCCGAGGCTCTTTGGCAATCGACATGATTGTTTCCTGCTCTTCTCGCTTCAATTTTTCTAGGTCCGGCTTCTTTTCCACTTCAATTTCCACAATTGGCTTTAAGGCTTTTAGTGGCCGGGGTGGGCGTTTCATTTTATTTAAAACTCTTGTGCTAAGATTGCTGATTTTCAAAGCTATAACGTTAAGCCGGCGAATGATTTTCTCAAACTCTGCCGAGAAACTCCCCCCGATTTTATTCCAGTTTACCCTTGAGCCAACTCCGGAAAGTTCTGGCGCCATTTCCCGCCAAAATTTTACCGGAGAATTATCTTCGACTGAAAGTCGCCTAAGATAGGGTAATTTTCGCCAAACGATAAGAGCCAGGCCCAAAATAGCAGCTAGCGCGATAATTATAAATATTGTGACCATCTCAAGCCAAGAAAATATTAAATTGAAAACCGGATAAAGGAATCAATTTGGATATTCTCTCCAAGTTTAGCAATAAGGTGTTGGACCAAATCCTGAATCTTCATGCTCGGATCCTTGATAAAAGCCTGCTCCAGAAGGTCAGAAACGTCGGTTGGATCCATTGAGGCTATTTGGAGGGCAATCTCATGCGCCAGATTGGTAAATTCTTCGTTTCGAGCGACAAAATCAGTTTCACAAAGTAATTTGACCATTACCCCAATCTTCCGATTGCTATGAACATAGGTCTCGACAATACCTTGACTCGTCTCTCGGCTGGCTTTTTTTTCAGCAACGGAGGCGCCCTGGCTCTTCAAGGCTTCGGCCGCTTTTTCAATATCACCGCCGGCCTGATCAAGAGCCTCTTTAACTTTACTGACGGAAAGTCCCGTTCGATCTCGTAATTCCTTTACCTGTTCAATGCCGTTCGCCATAGATAAAAATTACTTACCTATTTTATTTTGATTTCAGAGCCTTATGAATCGTTTGAAGGACTAGGGCCACCGACTGCTTGGCGTTATCGTTAGCCGGAACCGCATAAGTCAGTCGCCCCGGGTCGCTATCGGTGTTCACAAGCCCAACAGAGATAACCCCCGCCTTTCGAGCTTCATCAACCGGAATTACAGCCTCTCGCGCGGAGCTAACAAAAATCATCTCCGGCAATTTCGTCATTTCTCGAATCCCGTCAAACTTGATTTTTAGCTTTTCAATTTCTCGCTCTTTCATTAGACGTTCCAGTTTAGTAAATTTTGAAAAAGCCTCGGATTTTTTCTCTTCTTCGAGCTTTTTAAGGTAGTCGACTCGACTGATAATTGTTTTAAAATTTGTAAAAGTCCCTCCGAGCCAACGATCAACAACATAGGGCATTTGAAGATCCTCGGCAATCGTTTTAGTAATCACCGCCGACTGAGCCGACAGTCCAACAAATAAAATTTTTCCGCCGGAATCAATGACTTCCCGCATCGCCTTGATTGCCCCCAGAAGCGCTTGGCTAGTTTTGACCAGATCAATAATGTCAATTTTGTCTTTAGTCATGTAAACTGCTGATTTCATTCGGGAATTAAAAGCTGAGCGCTTTCGCCCCACGTGCATTCCTGATTCAACCATATCTTTATAGGTTGGCAGTGTCGTATTTTGTTCTGACATATCGTAAGAGTATACCAGAAAAGACTTTAATGGCAAGGCGGTTTCGCCCTTTATTTATTGCCTTAAAAAAATAAATGTGCTAGAGTGAGGCCTCATGAAAGAAGAAATCCATCTACAATATTATCCGGAAGCCACGATAAAGTGCGCCTGTGGAAAATCTTTTTCTATCGGGACCACCGTGCCGAGTCTTCAAACCGAAATCTGCTCGAACTGTCACCCCTTCTATACCGGGAAAGATAAGGTTATTGACACTCAAGGCCGAATTGAGCGTTTTAAAGATCGCCTTGAGAAATCCAAAGAAAAGGCCGTTACTCTGAAAGCCTCCAAGATTAAAAAAGTAAAACGCGCTAATAAACTGACAAAAGAGAAGGCCCCTAAGAAATCCGTAAAAAAATAATGTCTTCGGTTGATGATCTTAAAAAAGAGCTCGAGGAGATAAACCAAAAGTTCAGTGATCCAACCATCGCGACTGATTACAAGCAGGTAGCTGAACTCTCCAAACGCTACGCTGAAATTGAGCGCCTAATCATCTCGGGTGGGCAAGGCTCTGACTCCCCTAGAGAGCTTATCATGGAAATTCGAGCCGGCACCGGTGGAGACGAAGCGGCTCTTTTTGCCTCCGACCTTTACCAGATGTATAAAAAGTTTGCCGAATCAAATGGCTGGTCCGTTGCGGTTATTGATAGCCACCAAAATAACCTTGGGGGGTTAAAAAGTATCACCTTCGAATTAACCGGGACCAGCGCCTATAAATTTCTCCGATACGAAAGCGGGGTTCACCGCGTCCAAAGAATCCCGGAGACAGAAAAATCAGGCCGAGTTCACACTTCAACCGCCACGGTTGCCGTTCTCCCCAAGGCCAAAGAAACTGACCTTGAGATTAAACCCGACGAATTAGAAATCACCTTTTATCGGGCCGGTGGCCCCGGGGGTCAAAATGTTAATAAAGTCGAGACCGCCGTTCGGATCACCCATAAGCCTACGGGGTTGGTCGTCACCTCCCAAGAGGAACGCTCTCAGGGCCGAAATCGAGAGAAGGCCATGGAGATTATCCGAACTAAGCTTTTTGATGAAAAACGTCGCCGAGAAGAAGCCTCTCTGGCCGGGGAAAGAAAAAAACAAATTGGCACCGGCGATCGCTCTGAAAAAATTAGAACCTACAACTTCCCTCAGGACCGGATCACTGACCACCGCATAAAGAAAAGCTGGAGCAATATTGAGAAAATTTTAGCCGGCGAATTTGGACCCATTGCTGACGCCTTCCTAGAGTAACTATTTATTGGGGGGTTCTGGAGTTTCCTTCGTTTCCGACTCGCCACCAGCCTCCTCTTCTTCCTTGCCTTTGTCACTTTCTATCTTTACATCTTCAACACTGCCCGTAGATTCGGATAATTCCTCTTCAAGTTGGGCCTCTGAGATTGGCTCTTGAACCAAGACGACGATTTCGTCGGCTCCGTTTTTAATCGAAATATCACCAATCAATTTAATATCCGCGATGTGAATTTTTGATTCAAAGTTAACAAGAGATGAGATGTCAATTTCTAACTCGTGGGGCAAATCTTGGGGCAGAGATTCAACTTCGACTTCGGTAATGTTCTTAACCAAAATTCCCCCAAATTCTTTTACCGCCAGCGACTCCCCAACAAAAATCAACGGCACTTCGGCAGTAATTTTCTTATCCAGCCGAACCTTGTGAAAATCAACATGAATTATTTCGTCACTAACCACGTCCTTTGTTATCTCGGCAATAATTGTTGGGTAAGTTTCTTTGCCAACGTTGAGATAAACTAACGTGTTTTCTCCGGCCTGCTCATAAGTCTTCTCCAGGATTTTAGACTCAATCTTGACCGGAATCGCCTCAATTTCTTTCCCATATAAAATGCCCGGGGTGATCCCTTGAGTGCGGAGACTTCCAACTTGGCTTCGGCCAGACTCGGAACGAGGCTCGGCCGAAAGTTCTAACTTAGCTTGCATAGGTTTATCAGTATAGTCAATATTTTAAAAAATTCAAGGTCCTTTTACTTTTTACTCAAAATATGATATAAAAATCCCGAAAGGAGACTTCAATGTTTCTTGATAAAGCCTTGATATTCGTCAGAACTTTTTTTGCCGGGATTGTTGGGTTTTTTGTCGGTTTTCTCCTTATGGGCCTCCTCTGGGCTGACCTTCCGGAGGTCGAATTTAGAAGGTACAGCCCTTCGGAGATAACGTGGTCCATGTGGAGTATGGCCACAATTTGGGGAATTTTGGGGATCGTCTGGAATCTCCAGCGGGAGTTACCCCGAGCAAAATTTTTCCAGAAGTTTTGGAAATTTATTTCCTAGGGTGCCTCGCCCTCAGTTCATTCCGCCTCGCCTCTTCAGGCGAGGTTTTTGTTTAAAGGTTTGAAAAAATCCTTAATTTCTCCTCCGCGACTTTCGCCATGCCCGCCATCGCTGGCGCTAGGAATTTATAGGGGGTGGTTAGGCTGGGGTCATCGCCCAGCGCTTTATCAAGCCCCTGTCGATAGGCCACTCGAATTTCCGTATTGATATGCACGTTCGTCACCCCCGCGGAAATTGC
>PCXO01000001.1 GCA_002771135.1 Candidatus Yanofskybacteria bacterium CG10_big_fil_rev_8_21_14_0_10_46_23 | reverse complement strand
AGAGAACTCGGAACGGTACGCACCAGACTAGGACTTTATTATATTTAGTTAGGTCCACCTCACTGGAAAGCTCATAGTTTATATTCCCCTTGGTTGCCTTTATCGGGCCCAGATCAACAAAGTCTTCGCTCCCCAAAGTTGAAGCCAGATAGATATGCAGGTTCGGACCGTTGACGGTCTCAAAATTTTCGAAACGTAATATCCGCTGACCGTTACTTTCAATTAGGAGGGCCTGCCCGGAAACATCATGGGCTCGGGGCTGAAACTCCGCCTGACTTAAAACTACCGGGCCCGTCGGCATCTCATCTTGGGTTGGCGTAATCTGATTTGGCATCATCTGAACTTGATTTTTAAAATCAACTCGGGTCATCTCGTCCATCATCTCAAAGTCATCCGTGATCGGGGAAGCTTCATTCAACTCGACTGTTCGAAACAAAGGGCTAATCAGATACCAAGCTACCGCCAGAACAATAAGGATAACGATTATAATTAAGATTTTTTTCATTATCTTCAATCTACCGAATCATCCTATTTATTCAAATAAAAACCCCCCGCCTAAACTCTAACTTTTTCAAGAGATCTTCTTTGGGAGCGTCGTCGATTAATACCATCACCATCGACTCCTGATCAGCTTTGCCATTCCCACTTGTAAAAACAATACCGAAAACATCCAGAAGCATCCGCAGATCGGTCTCGGGAAGCGCCTCAAGACTAAGGACAGCGAATCGAAACTCTTCTGAAGTCCAGCCTTCCGGGATTGAATTTAAATCGAAATAATCGCTTCCCTTCGTCATGAACTCAAACATAGCATTGTGCCCACGCCTAGCAAACCCTACTTGTGGCCCTCAGGTTTCGATGGTGATCATTTTACAAACCGGACGCACTTTAGCCACTCCGAAGTGAAGCCCTCGAGTCCACCCGATGATATTGACACAATCCCGATTTATGCTATCATCGCTCATAGATAATCCGCCCCCTTTAGAATCTTTGGATTACATGGATTTTAGAGGGGAGGGGGTATCGAATTGCAATCCCGCTAGAGCCTTGTGGCTCCTGTGGCTTTCAGCTTGCGATTCACCCCTTCCCATCCTCTTGTTATTTTAGCCAGTCGTTGAACTGGCTCCTCCCCTTCAGTACCGCTAACACACTAGGGATTTTGAGGGTGGGGGGGTATCTGGTTGCAAGTTCTCCTTCAGAGTCGGGTAACTCTGTCGTGGGGCTCTGCTTGGAACTTGGTCCCCTCCCCTCCTTTTTTGCTCTTTAGTTGAATCGATCTTCAAGCTAGCCCTTCCCCCTCAGTGTCTCTGCCGGTCAGAGGTCTTGGTGGGGAGGGGGTATCTGGGTTGCAGGTTCCTCGCACTGGAATCGCGTGATTCCAAGAAGGTGGTCGGCTTGTTGCCTAGCCTCCTCCCCAATCTCTTTTCATCTTATCCGCACCCCGGTGATGCGGATTTTTGTTGGAAACAAAAATCCGACCCTGCGAGCCAGAATCAGCCCCGTCGTCGCTACTTGGTCATCAGGATATCCCGAATTTAGCCAGCCGTCTGCCTTACTAAGCCAAAGTTTTAAGAAAAACTGGAAAGAGTACCTGAACGGCTACACAAAATGAGAGGCCTCTTCAAAACCATTTTTAATATGCTCGAAGGTGAGCCTATCTATAGCTTCCTTGCTCGTAAACCATCCGACATTTTCGAGCTCCCCCATTGCTCTTGGGTCAAAATCATTCAAAAGTTCTACGAGGAAAAATTGAACGACTCCGTGTTTACCATATCTGCTTGATTTGAAGTGGTTATATTCAAATTCTCTTTTTATGTCTGTTTCTTTAAGTTTGTAGTCTTCAGGATTTAAGTTCAGCTCTTCTTTTAGCTCTCGACGAATTGTCGAGATGAGATTTTCATCTTCTATTTCCTTTGCGCCTCCGGGCAAGCCCCAATTTCCGTCATCTTCTTGAGCCAATAAAAATTTAACCTCACCCTCTTTGCCCCTATGAACCAGAGCATTGACAGTAGTTATGGTGTTATTAGATACATCTATCATATAGTAATTATAAATGACAAAACATCATACCTTCCCCTTTTCTTCTTTAATTAATGCCATTAGATTCCTTGCGTCAATTTCGGGAGAATTAATATTTTTGTAAATATATCCCGGCCAATCATTAATCTCATCACGATCTTTTTGATCTTTGTCTAAATTAATTAATGAATGCGGCCCTCGTTGGTGAAGCCGTTTTCTCCTCAAAATAAAAGGAATGTCGAGATGATAAAGATAAACCGGGCAAGTGGTTCTTAATCTTTGAACAAAGCGGGCGATATCATCTCTTTTTAAAAATCGTTCGCCGATAACAACTACCATATAATCTTGCTCTAAATATTTGTCTATATCTTTTGCAATATCTCCCCTAGCATTGGCTTGATCTCTCTCTTTTAAATCATTATTTTCCCAAACCCAAGTAGGATTGAATTTCTCTACATACGTATCTAAGTCTAATAATATTGTCTTTTCGCCCACGTTACTAAACATTCTAATTAACAATTCGCCAAGTGTATTTTTCCCAGAAGCAGGGCCACCGTCAATTAATACTATTTTTTTCATAGCGATTATTTTTTGTGATGAAAATAAAGTGGTATTCAAAATTGTTGTCTATTGTCTAAAGCCCACAGGAATCATCCTATTTTATCATTTTAGAACAATACGTCTCAAATGCACTAGGCTCGTGCTTAATAAATGAGGAAGACCGCCGTTCGCTTTCGCTACTAGGCGGTCTTGAGGCCTTAGACACTCTGGGCTGTCATGACCACTCGCTTAGAAGTGAGTGCGAACTCCGCTCCGTCAAAGTCGCCGTGGCGTACCACCACGAGACACTTTAGCAACATTTTGTGCTCCTCTCTTGTTTTATCGGAGATTAAAAGAACTGGCAGGCATCCTGTATTAAAACTCTTAGAAAAGATTTGTCAATAGGGAGCGGTTCGAACTCTACCTCATGGGGTCTACCCCAGGGTCATTTTACAAACCGGATGTACTTTAGACACCCCGGAGCGAAGTCTCCGAATGCTAGACGGGGGCATTGAAATAAAAAGGGGCTTCTATAAATCCCATGGAACGAGCCGATACCCATCTTCAAAAAGCCCGGAGCTACCCAAATGTATACAAGTGTGGTCAGGGAGATCTGGGTTACCAAGCGGGCCAAAACGCACTACCCCAAATGGTCCGATCACACTTTTACACGTACGCGAACTCAAAGTAAGCTTACCCCAATCAAACAAAGTTCCCCGTTTCCATGGGCCAAATTGTGATTCTCCTGCTCTTTTTACACTTCCACAATGAAGTAATAGTGAAAAACCAGAGGCATATTCTTCACGCACATCTCCATCGTTCTCGGTACAATTATCCTTCGGATAGATTTTGTCTGTCTCGATCTTGGTCACTATCCCAAAACTTCCCCCCGTCGTTAGAAGAGTGCCGTCCGAAACGTAGAACGAAACAGTATAATGAGTTGGGGGCTTGATTGGAACAATAGAGCTTGAAACCCAAGCACCCATGCTTGGATTGTCACAAACTTCTGACTTGGGGGCATTTTCGCTAGTGAATGATTTTGCCTGATTGAGGCTCGAAGGGATTAAGAAGCAGCTAATATTGTCATCCTCAGGATCGTGGGTCCTTTCTTGACCATCTTCCGATTGAAGATACACTCGGAATCGGCTTCCAATACTAACTTCATCGGCCAATGGTTCCCCACAGACCTCTTCCCCCCTAATGCCAATAGCGCAGGTTCGTGAATAGACTGCTGGCGCTTGATTCACTTCTCCGGTCACAGAAAGCCTGACTGGAGTTTCTGCCAGTATTAGATCCCCTCCGCTATCCGTAGCCAAAATCTGGATCCTCAAATCCACCTCATCGCCGTGCTGAGACTCAGGAAAATAGAATTTGCCTGCCACCTTTATTCTACCTATAGCTCTTGGATTACTTCCGCCATGTGCGCCGATACCACCCTTAGACAGAAAGTCTTTTCCGATGGATAGAGAGTCGGAGATAAGTTTATCTACGGTCGGAATCTCATTGTGACGCAGACCAAGGGACTCAATCAGGCTTCCAGCAATGACATTTCGGCCAAGTTTACGCCACTCTCCCGGATAGAGACCGGATGGAGCTAGATATACATCTGAGCTATCTACCCATTCAATCGGACTGGCACTCTCCACGGTTATTCTCGTTATGGGATAATCTTGCACTGCCCCAGCTCCTCGACAACCATCCGTACTCAGAGTATAAACGTCCTGAGAAAACAAGACTTCTAATTCATAGAGGCGGTTCGCGTCTACAACGTAAGCACCTTCAGGACTCTCTTCTAAGAATTCATTTCGACCAACACCCCTTATATCGATGGTGTCGATAAAGTCGGTGATCGGAACAGAATCAAAAGAATCTCCATACCGCTCAAGAACACATCCGGATTGCTCGGAGAAATCATCGTTATAATCTCGCTCCTCCGTACTCCCTTCAATCTCGGTGAAAACAAAGGTGCCGGAGGTTAAGTCCGGGTTAATTGTGTTTAGAATTAGAAAAGAAGAGAAGAGCAGAACAATCCCCAAGACGGCGTTAGACATTCGATCTTTAGCTTCTTTAATTTTTGAGGCGTTCCCCGCCGCCGTCATCCAAATTACTCCGGCATAAATAGCCGTGGCAAAGGCGATTATCCCAACAATACTTAAACTCCAAGTA
>PCXO01000002.1 GCA_002771135.1 Candidatus Yanofskybacteria bacterium CG10_big_fil_rev_8_21_14_0_10_46_23 | reverse complement strand
GCGATAGCCCCGGCAATTGATCTGGAGGCACAATATTTTCATCTTGAAAGCTTAGTCGCCCAAGGGCGGGAGTGGCCGATCCCCCTATTGGCCGACCTGCGGGAAATATTTGGCGGGCCGCCCATGACTACTAACGCCCACATCTGGCAAGAGGCTAACATTGAGTGGTTGGCTCGAAATCTGCCTCAAACCGGCCGGCCCCTTTACTTGGCCTGGAGCCACGGCCACCAAGACGACAATATGCCTTACGCCCAAAATCTCCAGCGATTCATGGCGATTTATGAAGAGCTGGAGAAGCAAGGAAGCGATATTGTCTTCCTGCCCTTCGATATCAACGGCGTCGATTTTGAGGGCCAGATTGTCGGTGGCGGTCATGCCGACGGTCAAGTCTTCTCGCCCAGCGCGGTGATTTTCTTCCCGCGAGCGATCGAGAAAATTGAGCGCTTAATCACGCCCGAACGCCGCTGGCTGACTCGATCCCGATCCTATGTTACCCCTTAGTTCCCCCCCGAAGCAAAGCGGGGGGTTTTATTTTTAAGCCCCAATCTGAGAAGTGTCGGGAAGTTCCAAGGGTTCTTGATCTAGGACATCACCTCTTATTGTCGTCTCACCTCGGCGGAGCGCCTCGAGGCGCGACTGTACCTCGGCATTTTCCGGGTTGCTCGCTAAGATTAACTCTAAGCGCTTTATCGCTGCTGGAATGTCGCCCGCCTCTTCCTCAACCAGAGAAAGATACCAGAGGGCGTTAGCGTAGTTTGGCAATAAAGTCACCGCCCGCTCAAGTTGTTGTTTCGCTTGCGGTTTTTGATCATTTCGATAGTAGAGCAGTCCTAACTGAAAGGCTAGACCGGCGTTATTTGAGTTAAAGGGAACGAGCTGTTCAATTTGAGCAATCGCTTGCGGAACTTGGTTTTGCCGATCATAAGTCCCGGCCAAATTGAAGATCGCCTTGCCAAAATTTGGACTGATTTCTGTGGCTCTCATGAAACTCTCTTGCGCCAAGAGTAAATCCTCATTTGATTCCCGAGTTAACTCTTGCGCGGTCGCCTGCGTCTTCTCTCTCTGGGCCAGAACTCGATTTTGATCCGAACGGAAAAGATGCGCCTCGCCCAGCTGATTGTAAATATCGGCGTTTCCGGAATTGCGCTTTATCGCCTCGTTGAAATAATCAATGGCTAAGCCTTCAACACCCCCGACGACTCCGATAAGGGACTGATGGGCTAAACCGCGCTGATACCAATTCAGGCTGTCATGTGGATTTTGATCGGTGGCCTGTTGATTGACGCGAACGACATTTTGGACTAAAGCCTGAATTTGGGCCGTGCGATCCTCTTTGGTTGTATTTTGAGTCTGAATCTCGTTTCGAATCTGTTGAATAAAGACCTCCGAAGCCAACCGATAATAACGACTGTCAAAAGGATTAAGATTAATGGCCCGACCAACTTTTGTAACAGCCTGATCAATATTCTGCTCGGTGGCCGCGCTGACGTAACTAGAGTCGGCAATATAACGCGTCGTCGTATAGTAGCCCCCGGTCAAAACAACAATTAAACCGATGATAAAGGCGACCGAAGAAACAAGCGAAAGACGCGGCGAATTTTCCAGAACAATTTCCTCTTGCCGGAAATCGCCCGCCTTCAGAATAAAGAGCGCTAAGATTAACCAGAACAGAAAGAGGAGGCTGAGATTAAACGGATAGAGGAACATGGCCCCGAGGGAAGCAACGAGGGCCCCTCCAATAGCCGGATTAATTTGCCCTTGATAAAGCTTCCGAATAATCAGGGCGACCACCGAATAGAGGAAGAAGGCGAGCACGATCAAACCGACTACGCCGAAATTAACAACGTGAGTCATGACCTCGGAAGTAGCCGAATTAAACCGCGTCCCGGCAAAAGTCGTCCCGGAAAGGGCCTCGACTCCCGAGCGCTCAAAAGCATAGAGATAGTTTTCGGGACCAAAACCAAAGACGGGATGACTACTGATTGAATCCTTCAAGACCTGCCAAGACAACCCAAAGGCCGGACCGACTTCCGTCGGGACATTTTGACGCAAGAAAGAAACATTCAATCCCGTTAAAACTAGGAAGACTCCCAGAACCACTACCGTCATCGGCAGAATAAACTTTTTAGGCGAAAAACCGCCGGAAAAAGATTGGAAGGCAACAAAGGCAATCACCCCAATTAAGGCCACCGCCCAAATCAAGAACCAATTGGCCATGACCAAGGTGATAAAAATAAGAGCAATCCCGATTTGACGAACCCAGCGCCCAAGAGTCTCTTCATTTTTGGGAGCCATGAAGAGTATCGGCAGAAAAATAGCCCCGAAAATCGCCAGCGCGTTAAGCGAGCCGATGGTGTTAAAGCTGGCCAAACGCAGAGCCCCAAAAGGAATCAGGTGGAGATTAAGAGCCTGAAGAATCCCAAAGAGTAAGGCGATGACCGCCCCGAGAGTTAAAGATTGGGTAATTCTTTTACCTCGATCTGAAGTTGAAACTAGGGCTAAGCCAAAAAGAACAACCAAACTGATCAAAGTCGTGAAAGAGCTGGCCACCGCCCCACCCACTCCGAAGAAACTTCGAAACTGCTCGATGGAAAATAAAGAAGAAAGCAACGCCGACAAGATTAGGAGGCTGATTGGCAAAGCCAAGCCGGTGGCCACTTTTGTAATTTTGCCTTCCTTTATAATTCCAACCAACCAAATTACCAGAGCCACGCTAGACAGAACAACTAGGAGGACCTGTTTCTGAAAGTTTAAGATATCCGAGGTCCAGGGTAAGAAGAAAATCGGCATCAAAAAGGCCGATAACTGGACAATCCGAGCGATAATCTGATCAAAACTTGAATATTTTGATTTTGCCAACGTACTAACTGATTGATTTTGGTGGAAATTCATTCCGCCATTTGTTTGATCCATATTTTTTAGATAAACAGTTGTTATTAATAAACTGCTTTTTATTTAGATAAACGTATTTACATACCTTTTCAATGCTTCATGTCCCGATATCCATATAATTATATTTCTATAGAATTCGAGGACCCTCGACTTCGATTAAATTTTAATTTTTCTATCATTTCTCTACTTTTCCAAGACTTGATAATTTTTTCTCTAGATACTGCCTGCTTTCGAGTATTAAAATATTCAAAATAATAAACTTCCCAAGGAGCATATGACTTTGTCGATTTAACCCTACCCTTATTATGGAGACTTAATCTTCGGCTCAAGTTATTGGTGATCCCAATATAAAACTTGTTATTTTTTAGTGATTTTAGAACGTAGGTATAGTACATATAAAAATTAAAATTTACAAAGTCGGGGTTGGTTTCATGTTGATATCATTTTGACATAATTATTAGAACTGATATAATGGGTTCACAAGTGCCTTCGGGCCCACCCCTCTTCGGAGGGGAGAAAAGTATGAAAAGTCGTCAAAATAATTCCCTGACGGCTTTTTGAATACTTGTGAACCTGGATTTACTTAAAATGGATAAGCGTTCATTAAAACGTTGCGTATCCACAACTCGAAGTTGAGAAATTACAACTGAAGATTCTTTTCCTCCAATATCACCTAGCCTTACTCGCATTGGATGCTTATTTTCTGAAGTTGTTAAAGGAATAACAATACAAGTCCGCCGACTTAAACCCTTTACTACTAAGACTGGGCGCTGAAACAATTTTCCCCCGCCATCTTGTTCATTACCCACATTAACTCCAACTGAGCACCACCAAATTTCACGCTCACGATAAAACCGACCAGACTTATTCAGATGAATATTTTTCTTACTCTCATTCCACCTATCAAAGTCTTTTCTATTTTTTTTATTTTTCTTCATGGTATTTAAGGCTTTTTGAGTAATTAACTATTGTCTATGACCGGAGTCGTCGAAGGAACCGAAGGTTCCGGAGATCCCGAGGGTTCGGACGAGGGAGTCGGTTCCGGAGTTGGTTCTGGGGTTGGCGAAACTGAAGGCTCGGGCGTTGAATCTGGTATTGCCAAAGGATCCGTAGATCCCAATGAGTCGTCAGACGAAGAGGGAGATTCACTCGCTTGCGGTTCGGGCTCGGGGGTGGAGGTTGTCGAAAGATCCGCAGTCGTAGGTTCCAGAGAAACCGGAGATCCCGAGGGCTCGGGTGAGGGAGTTGTCGAAGGTGACGGAGTCACCGGAGATCCCGCTGTGCCCGCCGTAGCCTCTGGCGTAGGCTGGGAGTCAGGCGACGAAGGAGTAGTCGATTCTTTCAAATCATCACCCTCAAATCCTTTTCGGCGAGCAATCACCAACCAATCGAATTTCCCATCACTGGCCCCGTTTAATTCCTCCACTACGAATCCATAGGGGGTTTTGGCGCTGACATAAATCTGGCCGGCCAACCGCGTCACCGGCGTAACCAAAACCCGAATGGGAAGTTCCTCCGAAATCAAGGCCGTGAAAGAATAGTCAAAGAAGACTCGGGCTTCCCCGGATTTAAGTTCGGAGGTGCCGGACAGTTGAATTTCAGCTCGAGTTGAGTCTAGGCCATAAGTTGCTAGATACTCGCCGTTATCTTCCAAATCGACCTTCGACTGATCGGCGGCCTGAGCGCTTGACCCGGATAAAATTGATCGCGCCTCTGAATCCGCGTGGTTAGCGATAATCACGTCCCGACTGGTCCAATTATTAAACATCGTCGCCAAATCGACCTCCGGGAACAACTCCGCCGTAGCCTGATACGTCTTTTTAACGCCCCCGGAAATAATATCGCCCGAAGCGCGGATCCCTTGAAAAAAGACCTCCGCCGACTGACCGATCACCGCCAGAATCTGACTGGGGGACATCATCCCACCGGACTGAACTCCTCCCGCATCCGCCTGCGGTTGAGCTTCTTCCAAAGTTAATTGGGGACTACCACTGGCCACGCCCAGAGACGAACTAGCCGTCTGCGATTGAGCCATCCCCAGTTGGAGATTCAACTCCTCAATTTGCGCGTTTAACTCTTTAATCGCCAAGACCGTATAGCCAAAGGCGTTAACGACATTAAAGCTTCGCCCGCCCGGGCTTTCTTCATTGGGCATAAAACCAAA
>PCXO01000003.1:39354-39857 GCA_002771135.1 Candidatus Yanofskybacteria bacterium CG10_big_fil_rev_8_21_14_0_10_46_23 | reverse complement strand
GTATATTGGGCAATTGGATAAAATTCAAAGACTTGTTTGCCAAGCGGCAACGGCCGTTTATGTCCCCTCGCTCTTTTTAAAAAAGATTGTTTCAGGCTGGGGCGTTTCTGAGGAGAAAATTGAGATTATTCATAATGGGTTTGATATCTCGGTCATTGACCTGAGTAAGGAAGAAGCCCGTCTAAAAGTTGGGATTTCCGGAAACATAATTTTGAGTGTCGCCCGCCTCGTTCCCTGGAAGGGGATGCGGATGTTAATCAAGATCATGCCCGAAATTTTAAAGGATGACCCCTTCGCCCGCCTCGTTATTATCGGGGAAGGGCCGGAAGAAGAGAAATTAAAGGCGATGATAAAAACCCTTCGCCTTGAACGCTCGACGGTTATTTTGCCGAGAAAAAACAGAGAAGAATTGGCAACATATTTTGCCGCCGCCGACATGTTCGTTTTAAACACTTTTTACGAAGGTTTTTCGCATCTTCTGATTGAGGCCTTGGCGTTAGGGA
>PCXO01000003.1:9969-39345 GCA_002771135.1 Candidatus Yanofskybacteria bacterium CG10_big_fil_rev_8_21_14_0_10_46_23 | reverse complement strand
CGTTAGGGACGCCTGTCATTACAACGGAGGCCGGGGGTAACCCGGAGATTATTGAGCAGGGCCAAAACGGGCTAGCGGTCCCCTTCAATGATGAGGCAGGCCTAATTGAAGCGATCAAGATGATTCACACCAACGATGATCTTCGGGCAAAGCTTATCGCGCGAGGCTATAATTCTGTCCAAAAATTTTCAAGAGAGAGAATGATCGAAGAAATACTTAAATTATTTTTAAAAAATTTATGAATTTGTTAATGATTTCTGGATATGGGGCTACACGATTTGCCTTGGGGGAAAGAGGGGCGATTTTCAATACGCTCTCAGAGTTTCGAAGGCATTGGGGTCGGATTGATGTTATCGCGCCCCATCTTCCGGGGAGCCCCAAAAGCAAACAAGTTTTTGATAATGTCTGGATCCATTGTTCTCGCTGGCCTATTTTATCCCAACCTTGGTTTATTCTTAAAAAGGGCCAAGAGATATTTAGAAAACACCAATTTGATGTTATGACGGTTCATGATTATCCCCCATTTTATAATGGTCTGGGGGCAAGTTGGCTTTGTAAAAAAGTCGGTCGCTCCTATCTATATGAACTTTTTCATATTCCAGGCTATCCTCGAGCGGGCAATCTTCGAGAAAAATTTTATTTCCTACTGACCAAGATTTTAATCCGAAGAATAACCAAAAGGGCGGGGATGATTCGAATTATGAATGAACGGGAGGTTGGAAATTTCTTAAAAAATAGAGGGGTTAAGCCAGATAAAATTAATTTAATTCCTGCTCTTTATATTGATTTTGATATATTTAAACCGACCAATCAAAAAAAAGAATTTGATCTTATCTTTGTTGGGCGCCTGTCGTCAAATAAGGGCGTCAATCTTTTTTTAGAGCTAGTTAAAAGAACTAAACTGAAGGCGCTCATGGTAGGGGAGGGTCCCTTAAAAGAGAAGATTGCAACTGAAATAAAACAAAATCAACTAGAGGTAAATCTCTATGGCTGGGCAAAAGACGCAACCGAGGTTGCCCGTCTATTGAATCAATCCAAAATTTTAATAATGCCCTCATTAAATGAGGGTGGCCCCCGCGTTGTTCTCGAGGCAATGGCCTGCGGGGTCCCTGTCATTGCTACGCCTGTGGGGGTCGTTCCTGAAGTTATTCAAGATGGGGTCAGTGGTCTGTTAGTGGATTGGTCTGTTGACAACATGGTTAAAAAAGTAGGATGGCTTTTAGATCAACGGGAGATTCGAAATAAATTTATTCAAGTCGGCTTAGAAATTGTAAAAAAATATGAGAAAAAAGCTGCGATCAGGAACTATGCGGAAATTTTGAAAGGCTTAAAATGAAAAATCTTTTAATTATTACTCAAAAAGTTGATGTGGAGGACGATCTCTTAGGATTTTTTGTTGGCTGGATAGAAGAATTTTCAAATCACTTTGATCAAGTCTTTGTTATTTCTTTGGCAGTGGGCAGTTTCAATTTCCCGAAAAATGTCACGGTTTACTCACTTGGGAAAGAGAAAGGGGCATCTAAGATTCTTCAATTTTTTAGACTGGTGAGATTTTTATTTGGGGTTATGCCAAAAGTTCAGGGGGTTTTTGCACACATGTCACCTATCTTCGCTATCGCGGCCTGGCCAGCTACCTTCTTATTTAGGAAGAAACTGATTCTTTGGTATCTACATCGGCAAGTTTCGAGGTCGTTAAAATTGGCGCAGAAATTTTCTAAATTTATCGTAACGGCCGACCGAGATAGCTTAAATTTGAAAAGTAGCAAAATAATTGAAACTGGCCATGGGATTGACTTCGAAAAATTTGGTCGAGAAAGAAGTTGGTCGGATAGTCATCTTCGAATGTTAAGTGTTGGGCGAATCTCGCCCATCAAAAATTTTGAGACCCTGATAAGAGCAGTCGAAATTTTAAGAAACGAGGGCCTTAACTTTAGTCTTGATATAGTGGGTCGACCGATTGCGGGGAAAGATTTTAGTTATTACGAATCACTTAAAAAACTAGTGGTCGATCGGGGGTTGGATAAAAGTGTTAATTTCATTGGTTTTGTCCCCCACACTCGGATTGCTCCTTATTTTGAAAGAACTGATTTTTGCGTAGGACCTTTGCCGACTGGTGGTATAGACAAGGCCATGCTTGAGGGTATGGCTGCCGGATGCGTAGTTCTTACTTCAAATCAGGCCTTTGAGAAATATTTTGGTCCCTATGGGGACAAATTACTTTTTGAGTTTAATAATGACCAAGATTTAGCTAGAAAAATAAAATTAATTTATGCAGAGAGTTCGGCAGAGAAGAGAGAGATCTCTGAGTTTTTAGTTCAATCTGTCAAGAAGAGCCATAATTTAAAAAATACGATAAATCAGATTGTTAATCTTTATGAAAGATAATAAAAAATTAACCGTCTTATACTTCGGTTCTTACAGCTTAAATAATGCTCGGAATGCAAATTTGATGGAGGGCCTTAAAAGTAATGGTGTCGAGATTCTAGAGTGTCGAGATAATTCACACTCGTATTTCCTGAAATATCTAAAGCTGTTTCTGAATTATCTAAAATTTATTGGCCGATTCGATGTTTTAATTGTTGGTTTCCCAGGCCAAGAATTGATGCCCTTGGCCCGAATATTAACTCTTAAACCCATAATTTTTGATGTTTTTACCTCTCACTATATGGGCTATATTTTAGATCGAAAATATTTTTCAGCTCAAAGTTTTCGGGCAAAATATTATCATTTTTTAGATCGTTGGTCGTGTAGGTTGGCCGATCTTGTTATTTTAGACACTCAGGCTCATATCGATTATTTTGTTAAGGAATTCAGGCTTGATCCAAACAAGTTTCGAAGGGTTCTTTTGGGGGCTAACTCGGATTTATTCAACCGGTCCAGGGCGGATGTTTCCACCAGCCAAGAATTTCAAGTTGCCTTTTGGGGTAATTTTATTCCCCTTCAGGGGGTGGAGTATATAATTCAAGCGGCTAAGATATTAGAGTCACAGAACATCAGGTTTTATTTCATTGGCGCTGGCGGTCAAACGTTGGCTGAAAATAAAAGGCTTGCTGAAAGTTTAAGGTTGAGCAACATTGAATTTACGGGGCGGTTGTCCCAGGAAGATTTGAATAAGATGATAACTAAGGCGGATATTACTTTGGGGGCGTTTGCCGATGGTGTTAAAACAGATGTTACTATTCAAAATAAAATTTATGAAGCCTTAGCTATGGGTAAGGCCATAGTGACATCAAGGACGACTGCCATTCAAGAGGTTTTGACTGACGGCAAAAATTGTATTCTGTGCAATCCAGCTAATCCGAAAGATCTGGCGGACAAGATATTAATGTTGGCTAATAACCCAGAGCTTAAAGAAAGGGTGTCGTCTAATGGTTATGAATTTTTTAAAAAATATCTGAGTGAAGAACAAATAGGTCTCGAATTAAAAAAAATAATTGAAAAAATTACTTAAAACAATCTATTATCTTATAGCGAGTTTAATCCCTTCGCGGGGAGCAGTTGTTTTGATGTATCATTCGATCGCCGATAATAGCGAATTTTTCTCAGTTTCAGCGTCAGATTTTGAAAAACAGGTAGCCTATTTGTCTAAGAATAAGTATAAAATAATATCCGCTTTGAAGTTGGTAGAATTTTTGAAAAATAAAGATAAAATTCCGCCTAAAACTATTGTTATAACTTTCGATGATGGCTACGAGGACAATTATCTTAAGGCTTTCCCGATTCTAGAAAAATATGGCTTTTCGGCTTCGATATTTGTTACAACTGGCTCGATAGGTAGCCAGAGGAAAACAAGTCGCGGGACTAGCATTCCTACACTCAGCTGGGCCCAAATAAAGGAGATGAGTCTGTCGGGCCGTATAGACTTTTTCCCACATACGCATACTCATCCCCAGCTTGATTCTCTGTCCGATAAAGACGCGAGAGAAGAGATAGCTAAGTCTAAAAATATTATGGAGAATAAACTCAGTAAAAAAATGACCTTGTTCGCCTACCCCTATGGTCGCAGTAATCCAAAAATTAAGAAAATTCTTGAGCAGGAAGGCTTCCAGGCCGCTTTTACGGTTGAGCCGGGAGCGATATCGAGATCGAGCAAGGTGGAGTTGTTGTCCATAAAGAGGAACTCTGTTGATTCCGGGGTGTCCCTCCCAATGTTTAAAGGCATAGTAAAACACGGTAGAATTTAATATGCGAAAAGTATTTGTGACTTCTTATCCCTATGTCTATGAAAGGTATTTTAAAGTTTTTGATTATTTTCCGAAAAAAGAAAGTTTGTTTTTCATCCTGCCCAGAATTTGGGAGGCCAAGGGCGGCAAGATAAAGGTTAAGATCCCGGGGCGTCAAGATATTAAGATAAGTGGGGCGAGGGCTTTTTTCTATCATTCCCGCTACCCAGTTATCAGGGGTCTGCTCAAAGGTTGGATGCCTCGAGCGAGGAAGATTATTGAGAATAACGCAGCGCAGGGCGATATTCTTTATACGGCGATTGAACCCAATTTATTAACCACTTATTTAAATTCTCGCCTGGCAAAGAGGCTAGGGCTAAAACATGTTTTTTTCACCTGGCAGAATATCCCCCATGAAAAACGCCTTAGCGGGTTAAAACTTTGGTTAACCAGGGCTTTAATTACTCGAACCGTCGATAATTCCGCCGGGGCTATATGCGGGAATCATAAAGCCGCTGAAATATTAAAAAAATATATTCGGCGCCCCGATTTTAAGATTTTGGTCGCGCCAATTTCTGGAGTTGATACTGAAAAATTTAGACCCAACACTCCCTCTGATTTTCGTCAAAAATATAATATTGAGAATAAAACGATACTGACTTTCGCGGGGGTTTTCGATAATAGAAAAGGAATTAAAACTTTATTGACTACATTCAGTAACGTTCTCAAAAAACTACCCAAGCTACACCTAGCCATGATCGGGACGGGGCCCCTAGAAGGTTTTATCCAATATTTTATTGAGGACAATAAGATGCAAGATAACATAACGCTTATCCCTTGGCTCCCAAATGAACAATTGCCCGGAGTTTTTTCCAACTCGGATATATTCATTCATCCCTCCGAGCCTCATGGGGGCTGGGAAGAGCAGTTCGGTTATTCTATGGCTGAGGCTAGTGCGGCGGGCCTACCAGTGATTGCAACTAAAACGGGTTCTATCAGCGAAGTTATTCGAGATGATTCAACGGGTATTTTGGTTGAGCCTCAACGAGTCGATCAGCTTGAAGGAGCGATAGTCAGATTGGTTGAAGATCCTAAATTAGCTCGAGAAATGGGCGTTGCGGGTCGAAAATATATAGAAGAGAACTACGGTCATAACACTATCGCTACGAAGTTTTTTAATCTATTTAGTGTGTTATAGTTTCTAAAATATGGATAAGAATAAAAATAATAGAGTTTTAGTTATAAGTCCCGCAGATTCTTTTTTTACTATGCCCCATGTGAGAGCTTTCGAGGTGCTGGGATTTGAATGTAAAACGTTTGACAATAGAAGTTCCTATTTTTATTCTAGTCCGATACTTAGGAAGCTGATGAGAGTTTTCCCCCGCCTTAGAATTATCAGAAAGATTACCCTAGACCAGATGAATAACAATTTAATTTCCCAGGTCGGGGAATATAAGCCTTTTCTGGTATTTTCGGTTAAGGCTGATAATATTTATCCAGAAACTGTTACTGAGATTAAAAAGATGGGAGTGGTAACCGCCTGTTTCTATATTGACCTAATGGACCATTGGCCGGTAATAAGTAAACTTGCACCTGTTTATGACCATTTCTTTAATCAGTGCAATTTGGTTATTAGCCGACTGAAAAGCGAACTGGGTCTTAATAATTGTTTTTATATGGCCCATTCGACAGAACCGATGCCGGAAAATAAACTACTCCGGGAAAAAAAATATAATACTTCATTTATCGGTACTCATAATAATCAACTATATCCAAACAGAGAGAAATATCTTAACTCGATTGGTGGTCTTGGCCTCCATATCTGGGGGACGGATGGTTGGCTGAGTACATCATTGAAAGATTGCTTTCACGGACGTTCGTATGGTGATCAAAGATTTGAAATTTATTCAAATAGTAAGATAGTCATAGATATTAATTGGGATATAATGCCTGCGGAAGGCCTAAGTAACCGACCGTTTGAGGCGTGTGGTGCTGGTGCTCTTTTCATGACTGATTACGTGAGGGAGGACATTAAAAGAGTTTATGAGGAAGGTAAAGAAGTCGTCCTATTCAAAAATGAAAATGAGTTGAGAGAAAAAATTGAATATTATCTTAAGCACGACGATGAACGTAGGAATATCGCGCTGGCCGGTTATCGGAGAACAGTCGCAGATCATACATATATGAATAGGGTAAAACAACTTCTCGATACTATAAAAAATCCAGAAAAATATTTAAGATAATAGGTATGGATATAAATAAATTAGCCAAAGAGCTTAAGAAAATAAAACCATTCCCGAATATGCCCCCGGAGATTTTTTTTGCTTTAACAAAATTATTACCCTTGCTCGCGATAGAACTCTTTGCTGTTAACAAAAAGGGTGAATTTGTTTTGGTACAGAAAAATGGTCAGGAAAATGGCTGGGCACTTCCCGGAGGATTCCTGGGATTGAATGAAGACTTTGAGGTAGCTTGCCAGCGTATTGCTAAGAAGTACTTAGGGGTGAAGGTTTCCCGTACGACCTTTTTAGGCATTTGTAATCTTCCCGAAAAGATTTACGGTAAGGGCAAAGGCCAAGCTGTGGTTCTCATTTTTAAATATGAGCTACCTGAGTCAGCAAAAAATATTACATATTTTAAAAAAATTCCTAAGGAAATTTTAAGCCACCATAAATTTATACTTAATTATATTTTTGGTCAGGTTCGGGCAAATAAGAGGCTCGGGTTGTAGTATGAAGTCGTTAGGGGGAGGAACTTAGTTTGGGCAACCCCGCAATTTTCTAATCCGTTTAATTTTGCTACTCTTTTCCCATAGTGAAGATTAAAAAAATTAAGAGTTGTCGTATATGTAAAAGCCATAATTTGGCGACTTTTTTAATTTTTAAACCGATGCCCAAGCCCAATGGTTTTTTAAAAAAGCCAATTAAGGAGACTAACTATCCTCTTGAGGTAAGTAGATGTGCTAATTGTGGTCTTCTGCAGCTGAATTATGTTATAAACGCGCCGGAGATGTTCGAGCACTATTTATACATGACTGCCATGTCGAAGACAATGAATACACATCTCAGGGGAATGGCTAAAGACATAACAAAGAGGTTCGATTTAAAATCTGGTTCTTCAGTGATTGATGTCGGGGGGAATGACGGTACATTCCTAAGCCATTTTAAGGGTTCGAGAATACGGACTTTAAATATGGATCCGGCTAAGAATCTTAAAGCAATTGCTGCAAAAAATGGTGTTGAAAATTATGTTTCGTATTTTGGAGAAAAATCTGCAAAAAAAGTTTTAAAAAAATATGGTCCGGCCGATGTTATTACGGGCACGAATGTTTTTGCGCATATCGACGACCTTGACGATGTTTTTCGTGGCGTAGATATACTTCTGAAGCCGGGCGGTATTCTGTTGATGGAATTCCCATATCTGGTGGATCTGGTTGAAAAAAATGAGTTTGACACCATCTATCACGAGCATCTTTCATATTTTTTAGCTAAGCCGCTCGAGCTTATTCTGGCCCGTCACGGGTTTGAGATATTTGATTTGCAAAGATTTACGGTTCATGGCGGTTCAATACGACTCTATGTTCAACGTATTCAAGATAAATTTTATCCCATATCACCAAAAGTTGAAGCACTCTATCATGAAGAAAAAAATCTGGGAATGTATAAGCGGACTACTTATGATAAGTTTGCCCGGAATATAAAATCTATACCAAAGGGGTTAAATGCCGTTATTAAACAATTAAAAGCTAAGAATAAGCGCATAATAGGATATGGAGCTTCGGCAAAGGGGAATGTGCTCCTTAATATGTGTGGCTTAGGGCCTGACGACCTCGAATATATAGTTGATTCCACTCCGTATAAGCAGGGTCTTTTTACTCCTGGCAGCCATATACCCATAGTTTCAGAGGAATATCTAGACAAGGATAATCCTGATTATGCAGTGCTGTTCATCTGGAATTTTAAGGATGAGGTTCTAAAAAAACAAAAGAATAGATTCATAAGGCGAGGCGGGCATTTTATAGTGCCCGTGCCGCATGTAATGATAATCTGATGAACAGGGTATTTAAAAAAAGCGTAAAGAACCTTTTTTATTTTTTTGGTCTTAAAATAAATTTCGTCAGTAAGGGTGAGCTTACTGAAGCGCAAAAGATAGCATGGCTCAGAAAGCTGGACGTTAAAACGATTATTGATGTCGGGGCGTCGAAGGGTAATGTATCGCTCAACTTGCATAAGATATTCCCGACCGCGAAGATCTATGCGTTTGAACCGCTTTTGGATTGTTGCGAGATAATTAAGAAAAAGCTGGCAGGTATTGCTAATGTCCGGATCTTTAATTTGGCCATCAGCGACCATAGAGGCCATAGCAAAATTTTCCGAAGCGCTTATTCAGGGGCTTCTTCCATGATCCCGATGGCCTCTCTTCATAAAGATCTTTTTCCCGTTACTGCGGGTCAATCTGTGCAGGATGTGCAGGTCGATACCCTTGATAATTGTTTTGAGAAGTTAGAGTACGATAGTCCGGTTTTGATCAAGATTGATGTCCAGGGATTGGAGGATAAAGTTATTAAAGGGGGTCAGGTGACATTTAGTAGGGCAAAGATTCTTCTGGTTGAAACATCTTTCTCCCGACTCTATGAGGGCCAGCCGTTATTCAATGACATCTGTCGACAGCTGGAAGACTTGGGCTTTAGATATGCGGGAGTCTGGGGTAACGGCGATTTTAGAAGCCCGATCGACGGTTCGCCTTTGCAGCAGGATTCCATATTTATTAAAGATTAACAGTGGAAAAGATGGCATCTTAGCTTACGATGGCCTATTTTTAAAAATAGGTTAACAAAAACCAAATAAACCAATGCAGAATAATAACTTTGATATTTATAATTTGCCCATGGCCGGCAAGAACTATATGAAAACTGGTTTGTATCCTGCTGAACAAAAGATCGTAGATAAATATTTCAAGCATGATGGTGCCCACATTCTTGATATAGGATGTGGTACGGGGAGAACCACGGCCTATTTCTCTCGTTTTGATAATAAGATAATAGCGATTGATTATTCTGAATCCATGATAAGGATGGCACGTGAAAGATTTCCGGAGCTTAATTTTATGGTCGCTGATGCGAGAAGAATGCCTTTTGAGAATGCTGATTTTGATATAGCATTTTTTTCATTTAATGGCATTGATTATATTTATCCGAAGAGAGAAAGGCTTGAAGCAATCGTGGAAATATGGCGCGTCTTGAAGCCCGGAGGCCTTTTTGTCTATAGCTCGCATAATCGGTTCAGGTTGCCGATAGGCAGGACAAGGCTCAAGAGCTATATGAAAAATTTAGCGAGGGGTACCTTGTTTTCTGAATATAGTATGGATTTTTGTGAATACGGCCCCCTCCTGACATATTGGGGTTCGATCTGGTCAGAAAAAATAGACCTTAAAAAATCGGGGTTCAAATTTCTTGATTTTTTCGGTAATAAATATTCCAGTTCAATATCTATTTCGCTTCTTGAATCTTATACTTATTACGTATTTCGCAAATGAAATTATTATATTTATTCACCTTTATTTAACGATGATAATCGTCAGTTGGAGGCACTTGGTTCCAGATATGTGGGAATTTGGGGGAGCGTGATTTTAAGAGCCCAGTAGACGGATAGCCTTTGTGACAAGGCAGTATATTTATCAAGGAATAAATTTATAAAACCAACTTGGATCTAAAAAGAATAGAAAAAAAAGATATAGACGGATATTTAGAAGGCGTAAACTATGTTGCTTATTCTGATGAGTTTGCTAAATTTGCGCGGAGTGCTTATGGGAGCGAGAGATCTTTTGCGGGTGTTTTTGAGGGGAATAATCTAAAAGCATTTTTTCCGTTTTTTGAAAGAGAATCTCGGCGCCAGCGTGTTGTTGAGATTCCGTTGTTTATTTATACGGAGATATTTTTTCTCGATGATAAGTTTATCATTAACGGTTTTGAATTAGGGCGCGAACTGATTAAATTAACCGGATGTGATGTTTTGCGACTGAATATTTATAAGCCGAATTTTCCGGAAAATTTTAAGACCGAAGGCTTCCATGATATATTTACGACGGTAATTATCCCGCTTGAAAGCGTCGACAGTTTTGAAGATTATCTGACGAATTCAATAAGCAGGAATGCGCGCAGTAAGATTTATAAAGGTCAGAGTTCCGGATTTGAATTTATTGTATTGGCTGAGAAAGACCTTCCTGAATTTTACAATCTTTATTGTGAGCATATTAAATTCCTTGGCTCAGTTCCACATCCAGTAGATTACTTTCAGAAAATCATCGATGCTCATGCGGCAAATAAGAATCTTTTTATGTTCGGCGTCCGTCATGGCGGCAAGCTTGTGGCAGCCAACCTCTTTGTGCTTAACAATGATTATCTTGAGGTTAAGTTCCTTGCTGACGACGTCAGTGAGCGGCGTTTATTCCCCAACAATTTTTTATATGCTGAGATGATAAAGTGGGCCATTAATGAAGGTGTAAAATTTATTGATTTTGGAGGAATTCCAAATTCGATGCGTTCAAATATCGAGTTTAAAAAGAGTTTTGGGGCGGAAGAATACCCGATTTATACCCAATATTTTTTCAAAAATTTTATCCACCAACTTATTTTTGAACTTAATCGGCGTTTTTTTTATCTCAAGAAGCACTCGAAATTGGTTCTAAACAAATTGTTTTTCAGAAAATGAAGTTATTATATTTGGCCAGTCAAAGAATTCCAACGGAAAAAGCCTATGGCATTCAGATAGTTAGCATGTGTCGAGCTCTTTCTAAATTTTGTTCAGTTCAACTTATTCTGCCCCGGCGCGGTCAAGGTAAGCTTGATCTGTTTCAATATTACAAAGTTACGCCAAATTTTTTAGTTCGATATGTGACTCCCCCAGATTTCTATCTTCCGGGTGCTCTTGATCGTTTAGCTTTTTGGCTAAAGCAATTGATCTCAGCTTTTGTTTTAGTTCGAACCGCCCTTAGGAGTGATTATAATTTTATCTACACTCGTGATGAGCTAGTTATCTGGTTGCTAAGTTTCTCTAGAGCTAAATCAATTTTTGAGATTCACCGTTTTTCCACTGCAAAGATATTTATTTATCGTCGCTTAATTAAAAAAAATACTCCTATTGTTGCTATCTCGCAGGGAATAAAAGATGACCTAGTTAATTTTGGTTTTTCCGAGGACCTAATCCTAGTAGCCCATGATGGCGTTGAGTTAGATAAATTTATGTTGAATGAAACGAAAATTGATATTAAAAAGTCTAGAGCGGATTTGAATATCCCGCTGGATAGGAAGATAGTGATGTATATTGGAAAGTTTGAGAAGGGCAAAGGCCATGATTTGGTTTTAAGATCAGCCCGATCCTTGAGTCAAAAGCGTCCGGATATTAAATTTGTCATGGTCGGTGGCGATGAGGATTTACCAGAATATAAAAAAGTTTGGCCGGAGGTCATTTTTCTAGGCCCCCAACCCTATAGTGACTTGCCCACCAACCAAAAACTAGGGGACGTCTTGGTTATCCCTAACTCTGGCAAGAATATAGTCTCAGCTAGGTATACCTCACCCTTAAAACTTTTTGCTCACATGGCCTCAAACCGACCGATTGTAGCCTCGGACGTTCCGGCCCTGAAAGAGATTGTTGACGAAACCATGGTTGCTTTTTTTAAGTCGGATGACCCGGGGTCATTCTCGGAGGCGGTTATTAAGGTTATTGATACCCCAAATTATGCTGATCGAATAAAAAGAACGGCGTTAGAAGAGGTTAAACAATATTCTTGGGCAAATCGGGCGGAAAAGATAATAAAATTTATTCAGTAGCCGACACAATAGTCATATTCTATATGTTTGCATCTTGGGAACGCGGGGCATATAATTAACTGGTTATGAATAAAATTACAAATAAAGTGACGGTTCAAAAAATAAAACCTGCCCATACCGACAAGAGGGGGATTATTGTTGATATTCTGGAAAAAGTGCCCGTGAAGCATGTTGGTCTTGTTACTTTTGAAAAAGGCGTTGTCAGGGCTAATCATTATCATAAAAAACAAACTCAATATACTTATGTTCTTGAGGGAGAAATCAAATTAGTAACGCAGTACTTCGGGGGCGATAAGAAAACCACCAAGACAACCAAGCCTGGGGACTTTGTTACAATTCCACCTCGATTTATCCACGCCTATCTGGCAACTAAAAAATCGGCTGTTATCGTCCTGACAGATTATTCCAGAGACATGAAGGGCTATGAAGAAGATACCTTCAGGGTTAAGCTCATTTAGGTACAATTTTACCGTCACGGATAATTATCTCTGATCCGTTAGGAAATGCCGCTTGATCTTCAACGGCATTTTTTATTACTTCAGCTACGGGTTCGGGGCTTTGCTGTTTTTCGGCATCTTCGGGGCCGAGTATATATTTTCTCATGTCCGTGTTTATGCCGGCTGGAAAGATGGTCAGACACCTAATCCCGCTCCCTTCAAGATAACGTGAGGCGGATTGCATTAGTCCGGTTACAGCGAATTTGCTTGCCGAATAAGCGGAAAAATCTGGATTGCCACGCTTGCCGGCGGTGGAAGAAATCGTAACAATTATGCTAGACCCTCTTTTCCTCATGGCCGGAATAATTTCTTGCAAAGCGTAAAAAACTGAATCAAAATTTGTTTTCATACAGAGACTAAGTTCTTCGTCGGTAATTTTCTCTATTGGCTTCCCCAGATGTATTGCCCCGGCATTATTTATAAGGATGTCTATTTTGGTGAATCTCTTTAAAGTCATCTGTAGAAATCTGGTTAGGTCTGTTTTTTTGGAAATATCTACTTTAAATCCGTAGCACTCTGTGCCCATTTTTTTTAGTTCCACGCAAACTTTGTTCAAGTCTCTGATATCTCTGGAGCATAGTATCAGAATATCGTCCGGTGTAGCTAATTTTTCGGCCAATGCTTTCCCGAGACCCTTGCTTGCTCCGGTTATTACAATAATTTTTTTATTTCCGGGCCTAGCCATAATAGATGAACTATAACAATTTACGTTTGCTCTTCAAACTTATTTTTTGTAAGATTTCAGCAGACTTGTTGCCAAATAACTTTCGTAACTAAATCCTGGAATTACAGTAGAAAAGTTATTTGGCAACAGGTCTATTAATCTATTATGGCCTTACTAGGGTTATTACAAAGTGGAAAACATATTACTCAGTGCCATATGTGTCGTGGGAGCGATCTGTTTCTAGTGCTTGATCTTGGCCATCACCCGCCCTCAGATGCGTTTTTAAGGCCTGACCAGTTGCTGGATCAGGAAGCCAGCTACCCTCTAAGATTGATAAGCTGTAAGAATTGCGGTCTTTTGCAGATAGACTACGCAGTTCATCCGGAGATACTATATCAGAGGGATTATCCTTACGAATCATCTACTACCAAAACCGGGAGAGACCATTATTATTCCATGGCAAAAGATATGCATGATAATTTTCCCGGGCCTAAGGGTTTGTTGGCGATAGACGTCGGGAGTAATGTTGGTGTATTACTACAGGGTTTTAAAAATTTAGGTTACAAGGTGCTTGGCGTTGATCCAGCAGAGGCTGCCGGTCAGAAAGCAATAGATAATGGTATTGATACAGTTGGGGACTTTTTTAATGAGGATTCGGCCGGTAAGATTAAAGAGAAGTATGGTTTGGCAAGGTTTATTACGGCTACCAATTGTTTTGGACATATACTTGAATTGGATAGTACGGTCAGGGGGATGGTCAACTTATTGGCTAAAAAGGGTGTTATAGCAGTTGAATCACCGTATGCCCTAGAGCTGATAGAAAATCTTGAGTATGACACAATATACCATGAGCATATTTGCTACTTATCGGTTAAGCCGATGAAGCTTTATCTAAAACGGTTTGGCCTAGAGCTATTTGATGTTAAAAGATCGTCTATACATGGAGGGAGTATGCGTTATTATATCGGTCATATCGGTGAGCACCCGGTAAGGAGATCTGTTAATGCCTGTTTAGTCGGCGAAGAGGCGGGTCTTTATTCGGAGAAAAAATTAAAACTGTTTGCTTCCAAGGTGAAAAAACAAAGGATGGCTTTAGTGAGTCTGATTATGGATTTGAAAAAACAAGGTAAAGCTGTTGTCGGTGTTGCGGCCCCGGCCAAGGGAAATACTCTTTTGAATTATTGTAAGCTTGATATAAATTTTTTAGATTTCTTGACTGAAAAAACACAGATAAAGATCGGGCGATACTCCCCGGGTATGCATATTCCCGTGTATTCAGATGACCACCTTTTCAAGAAGAAGCCCGACTATGCCCTCATATTAGCATGGAATTTTGCCGATGAGATAATGGCTAATTTGGCCCAATTTAAAAAACGGGGCGGAAAATTTATAATTCCAATCCCAACTCCTAAAATTATATGAAGATTTGTATTGTGGTTGATAATCTAAACCCTAATGTCGGGTGGGGGCGGTTAGCTCTGAAGATATCGGATGAATTTAAAAAGAATGGCCACAAAGTTGGTTTTGTTGTTGAGAAAAGGCCCCAGGGTATAAGTGATCAAAACCTAGTGGTTCCTCTAAGACTGTCGCTTGAAAATATTTTACGACTGCCGAAGACTCTACTGGCGATCAGGGGCTTTATAAATACTTATGATGTCGTGCTTTGTTACGACGTAAACCCCAACGGTATTATTCTCAATCTGGCGAATCTAGGGCAGAAGAAGAAAATAGTTATTCACGCTTTGGGCACTTATTCTTTATTCGGCCACGGAACATCGGTAAGGAATTTTTTTATGCGCTGGTCTTATCGCCGGGCCAAAAAGATTCTTGTCATAAGTGAATTTACTAAGCGGGAGATAGAGAAAAGCGACTTTAAACTGGACGGGGCCGTTATTATTCCGGTCGGTGTTGATATAGACTATTTTTATCCCGATTCGTCGGGAGAAAAAATATTGCCATATCCGTTTATATTAACGGTGGCTGCTTTCAAAAATCGTAAGGGGCATCATTTTACAATCCCGGCTTTTAGTCTGATAGCAAAAGAATTTCCTGACCTGAAATATGTGGTAATAGGCGATAAGAGTCTTTGGCCGTATTATAAGAAGATTGAGGATATGGTTGAGGATATGAATCTAAAAGACAGGGTTGTATTTATGAATAAGGTCGGGGATGAAGATTTATTGAGATATTATAGGGATGCTAAATTATACGTTCAAACCTCAGCAACAGAAACTGATTCTATCGAGGGTTTTGGAATGGTCTATTTGGAAGCAAGTGCTTGCGGCATTCCCACGATAGGCGCGTACAATACAGGCGCAGAAGCGGCTATTAAAAATAACGAGACCGGGATTTTAGTTAAGCATGATCCAAAGGATATAGCTGATGCGATGAGAAAGATTTTAACCGACGAAAATTTTGCCAGTAAACTTGGAAGTAACGGCATAAAATGGGCAGAAAAATTTAATTGGTCAAGCGTAGCCAGTACATATTTGGAAAATATGTAAATAATAAATATAATTTTTCAATAACTTCATGTCTTCGTCTTCAACAAGAATTATAAAAAGAATTAGTAGCTGGATGCGACGCCCAAAGCGCTATTGGCAGATATTCTGGTTAATAATCAGGGTCAAACCACGCAGGATAATGGAAATTGGCACCTGGACGGGAGATCGCGCATTAACCATGATCAAACTGGCTAAACGCCATCATTCTGACGAAGAAATTGAATACTATGGCTTTGATTTGTTTGGACAAATGACGACTGAAAGATTTTCCGAGGAAATATCAAAATGGCCTCCTACTCAAAAAGAGGCGTATGATAAGCTTTCGGCTACCGGTGCGGACGTTCATCTTTTTCAGGGAGATACAATGAAAGTTCTGCCGGATATGATATCAAAGTTACCTAAAATGGACCTGATCTTTATTGACGGCGGACACAGTTTAGAAACTATAACCAATGATTGGCATTGGGCTAGTGAGTTGATGCACGATAAAACCGTTGTTATATTCGATGATTATTGGCCTGATCGTACCGATGCCGGTTGCAAAGTAACCGTGGACGGAATTGACCAGAAAATGTATCGTGTCAGCATCTTGCCCTTGGTAGATAATTTTAAGAAAACCGATTTCGGTTTTCTTAAAATTAGACTGGCTAAGGTTTGTAGACGTACTTAGTCACCTCAATTTTTTTAGCAGAGAATGAAGATTAGGGAAGTTTGATTTTAACCACCACCTCCAACGCTGGGACCATAAGAGATTTATTCCCATGTAGTGTTTAAAAGTATAATCATCTGCTTTTTTATATACGGTAACACGATTAGGATGAATAAGGGGAAAAGTTATCGGAACGACTGGGACATGGGCTCGTGGATCGTTTGGGTCAATAGCATGATGTGCCCCTTCTGTATCAAAACCGATATTAGTTATTAGATTATTTGCGGATACGATAGAGATCCCCCTATTCAGCCAGCGGCTCAGAAACCATTGGCTATCCCAACTATCCACCCTTTGAACATAATAGTCATCAAAGAGATGGTTGTAGTGGTTCACTATAACATCATCTTTCAGAACTTTTTTGAGTAGCCCTGATCTTTTAATTTCGGGCCAGTTGCCTATATTCACATCATAATGTTTCCAGGCACGGCGCCAAGTAGCCCAGCCACAGATTAAACCGATGTTAGAAAAATAATAACTTTCATCATAATTAAAGCGACTATTTAATACAGCCATATTATAACCACTAATGCTCATGATGTTATCATTGTGGCGATATTTTTCTAAAAGTTCTACACAGAAGGGGAAGAAGCTTGGGTCTGGTAGGCAGTCATCCTCTAGGATTATAGCCTCTTCGACTTGGGAGAAAGCCCAATCCAGCCCGGAAGAGATGCGATCTTTACAGCCCAAGTTTTTATCGGCATAATTTTTAAAAATTTCACAAGGCCAATCAACCCCGGTTTCTATTAGTTCCCTAACTTCTCGGCATGTAACTTCATCTTCGGCATTGCGCGGCCCGTCAGAGATTATTAGCAGTTTGGCCGGCCGAGCCTTTTTTATGGCCTCAAAAACACGCCGCGTTTTATCGGGCCGATTAAAAACCATAAAAACCATAGGTGTGCTTAAGTCTGACATGGTGGTAAATGATTTAGTCCTTGGAAAACAGTACTTTAATGCTATTGTACGACTAATTGTTATTTTAAAAAAGAGTAGGCCATGAGAATAGTGTTTTTAATATCATTTATTGACGACTATCCCGGTAAATGATATTAAAATATCATGAAAATGACTGTTACTACACCTGACCTCAGGAAATCTATAAAGAATAAGACCATTTTAATTACCGGCGGAACCGGTTCTTTTGGTAACGCTGTCTTTAAAAGATTATTGGATTATGATCCCCAGTGTATTGTTATTTTAAGTCGTGATGAGAAAAAACAGCACGACATGAGAAACGAATATAGTTCCGATAAGCTAAGATTTGTTTTGGGCGATGTTAGGGATAAAGAGACTATTGATAACGTAATGTATGGAGTGGACTATGTATTTCATGCCGCAGCACTTAAACACGTGCCTGTTTGCGAATTTTTCCCCATGGAAGCTATTGAAACTAACGCAATGGGATCTAACAATGTGATGAGCGCGGCAGTTAATAATAATATAAAGAATGTTGTAATACTCAGCACTGACAAAGCGGTCTATCCGATTAACGTTATGGGTATGTCCAAGGCATTGATGGAGCGGATTATGATAGCTAAGTCACGTGAAAATAAAGGGAACACCAATTTTTGCGGTACTCGTTATGGGAATGTAATGTATACGCGTGGTTCGGTTATTCCGTTTTTTATAGATTTAATGAAATTAAAAAAAAATCTTAGGGTAACGGATGGGAATATGACCAGATTTATGATGTCTTTAGATAATTCAGTAGACTTGGTTTTATACGCTCTGGTTAAAGGCAAAAATGGAGAAATATATGTCAAAAAATCCCCAGCTGCAACGATGGGAGATTTAGTAACGGCACTTACGGAAATTTTTTCTTATAATAGGAAGGTGCAAGAGATTGGTAAAAGACCTGGAGAAAAAATACATGAGTGCCTTATCTCTAGGGAGGAATTAACTAGAACATATGATTGTGGAGACTACTATAAGATAATACCGGAATCTCCCAATATGAATTACGAGGATTATTTTAGGGGAGAGAGAACAGATGGCCTTCCCGAAGAAGGGTATACCTCAGATAACACAAAGCAGTTGTCTGTGAAGGAAATCAAAGTGCTTCTTTTATCTTTGCCTGAAATAAAAAAGGAGCTGGCAAATTTTAAAAAAGGCAGGTTTTATAAATAACCAATTAAAAAGGCAAGATAATACTCAAATGAAAATAAAAACGCCCCTATTTAAAGTTTTTATGCCGGCGGAATCTGGTCGGGCTGTACTAAATGTTCTGCATTCAGGGTATATCGCAGAAGGACCAAAGGTGAAAGAATTTGGAGAGACAGTAGCAAGGTTTATCGGGAATCCGTATGTGGTGCCGGTATCAAGTTGTACAATGGCCTTAACCATCGCTTATAGGTTGGCAGGCATTGGGCAAGGAGATGAAGTAATTTCTATACCATTGACTTGTATAGCTACCAATACACCGCTTTTGGAGTTGGGCGCAAAGATTATTTGGGCAGATTGCGAACCCAGCACTGGCATGCTTGACCCAAAAAAACTAAAGTCACTAATTACCAAAAAAACTAAAGCTATCGTTGTTTTACATAAAGACGGTGATTTGGCAAAAATGGATGAGATTTTGGCGGTTGCCAAAAAACACAAACTTAAAGTGATAGAAGATGCGGCCCATGTTTTCGGGGCAAAATATCGGGGTCGCTTGGTCGGCAATACTGCTGACTATACATGTTTTTCTTTTCAGGCCATTAAACATCTTACCACCGGAGATGGGGGAGCAATTGTTTGCAAAACCAAAGAGGATTACCAAGGAGCTAGAAAATTAAAATGGTTTGGTCTAGACAAAGAAGCACCCCATAGCAATAAAAATATTTGGATGGATGACATCACCATGCTGGGTTATAAGGGAAACATGAACGATATCTCAGCTACGATTGGGATAGTTCAACTTAAGCATCTTCCCAGGATAATAGAAAAATTTCACAAGAACGGAGAGTTGTACAATAAGCTATTAAAGGGGGTGCCTGGAGTCTCTTTGGTGGAAAGGGATCCTGAAAATTATTCTACTTATTGGGCCTACACATTGTTGGCTGAGAATAGAGATAGAATCATACATGCTTTAGAAAAAGAGGGTATTGTTTCGGGAGTTATTCATCCCCGAAATGATGCTTATTCAATATTTAAAAAATTCAGAAGGGCTTTACCCGGGGTTGATTATTATGCCGATAGAGAGTTATCTATTCCTTGTGGCTGGTGGGTTAAGCGGGGTGATATAATTAAAATAGTAAAAATAATAAAAGAAAATGCTTAATAATAAAAAGAAGGATATCAAAAAGTCGCTAACAGTCATGACCATTTTGGGCACAAGGCCCGAGATTATTAGGTTAGCGGCAATTATTAAAAAACTGGATAAATTTTGCAATCATGTCCTAGTTCACACTGGACAGAATTATGACTATGAACTTAACAGAGTCTTTTTTGAAGATTTAAATTTGCGCCAGCCAGATATCCAACTTGAAGTTAAGTCGGATACTTTGCACGGCCAGCTTGCTAATATAATCAAAGAGACAGGCAAGGTGTTGGTCGAAAAAAGGCCTGACGCCGTGCTTGTTTTAGGAGACACCAATTCGGCACTTTCGCTCATAAACGCTAAGCGATTAAAGATCCCCATATTTCACATGGAGGCCGGTGACAGGTCGTTTGATGAAAATGTGCCTGAGGAATTAAACAGAAGGATAGTTGATAGTATTTCTGATGTGGTTATCGCTTATACAGAATATAGCAGGAGAAATTTATTGAGAGAAGGGATACATCCAAGTAAGATTTTTGTTTCGGGCTCACCGATTCGGGAGGTCTATACCGGAATGATGGGTAAATTCAAAAAATCCAAAATTCTAAAAGAGCTGAAGTTAACACCAAAAAAGTTTTTTACAGCCTCAATTCATAGAGAGGAAAATGTGGATATTTCGGGCGGACTTGAACTGATGGTTAATAGTTACAATGCTTTAGTGGAAAAATATGGTTATCCGGTAGTAGTTTCAACTCACCCGAGGACAATGAAGCGTTTAGGGTCATTAAATCTTTTAAAAAGGGCGGATAAAAAAATTATCTGGCATAAGCCTTTTGGACTTATTGACTATATTTGGCTTCAACTTAATTCCTTCTGTGTGGTTTCAGATAGTGGTACAATTCATGAAGATTCAAGTATTCTTGGTTTCCCAGCGATTGCCATAAGAAAATCGACCGAAAAGGCAGAGGCAATTGATGCTGGCCATTGTGGTATAAGCGGTCTTGATGTTGAAAGCGTGCTTAGAAATGTTGCTATTGCCACGGAAGATCATTTTAATACAAAAACTGACCCTATGCCGGAAGCTTATACGTCCTTGCATGTTTCCTCTAAGATCGTAAGAATTGTTGTGGGTATGGCAAAAATTGTTGATAAAAAAGTCTGGGGAGATAAAAAACATGTTTAATAAACCATATGAACTCGTTCGTTTAGTTGATCACCCGGATCACAGGGGCAATCTTTTTGAGATTTTAAGGTTTAAGGATCAGGGAGTTCCTGGGGACGGCCAAATTTACTGTTTTACAATTTTTCCGGGCGTACGCCGAGGAGACCACTATCATATCCTAAAGAGGGAATGGGCATCGTGTGTGGCGGGGAAAGTCTTCGTGATCTTAGAGGATAAGTTTGGTAATAAAGAGAAAATCCTTCTTGATGCAAAAGAACCGTCTGTTGTTTATTTTCATCCATACACTTCGCATGCATTTCTTAATGCGGGTGATGCTGTTGCAACGGTCGTATCATATAGTAGTAAGCAACTGGAAACGCCTGACTTGGATACATTTAAGAAATTTATTGAAATATGAAAATATATACTAAAACAGACCTGGAAAAATATCTTAAAGATGACGTTATCTTAAAAAAACTACAGGAATATCCTTATGATTCAGAATTCCCATCCCATCAATGGCTTTTGGATATGCAGGCAAAACGCCTAATCTATCACGATATATATGGCGAATTGCTTAATAGCAAAGGAAAAAAGATACTTGATGTTGGGGGTGGTTTTTGTGGCTTGAGTAGGGAGTTAATTAAAAGACACGAGTATAAGCTCCTTGATATTATGGCTCACGGGGATCACAATAAAATGAGAAAGATATCGCTTGAAAATAGCAATTTTTGGATTAATAGTGATTGGAATACTTTTCAAGGACTTGGTCAATATGATTATGTTATAGCCAATGACATTTTTCCAAATGTTGATCAGAGATTAAAGGCATTTATCTCAAAATTTAAATCCCACACTAATAAAATCATAATGACACTCACTTGCTATGATGAAGATAGATACTATACGGTAAAAAGATTGGATGCCGATGAGATCTTTACCATCGTTCCTTGGAACTCTGCTATCACCGAAATGATATTGCGTCAGAGTATTATAAACAAGAACATAAAATTACCACCGCTCTCAGATAGGGAATCGATATTTAAAAATGGAAGAATCTTGTATCGGGTTGATATATAACACGATTTGTTATAAGGATAAACGTCGACATGTGTCGGCGTTTCTAAGAAGAATCAGTTAAGACAATATATTTTGACTGATTTTCACCCTCACTGAACTGATTCAGGAAATCAGTGTTTCTGGTATAGGGGGCATAGTTTTTAGGAAGCACATATATTTTTTTTCCATTAACACGATAAAATGCTGGTTCAAATGGCGGGAAAAACAATCCTCGTCCTTTTCTATCCATCTCATCAATATCTTTCGGGTTTTTAATCTCCCGCACTTCATTCAAGTCCGATTTTTTATAAAAGCGGCCAGCTTGTCCATCAATACTTCTGCGTGGTATCTTCTGGCCTTCTAATAAACAATCCAGGAGCCTGTCAAAGGCTCTTACTCCGGCAGTACACGATTTTTTATATAGGCTTATGGCGGTATCATCATGATAAATTGGTACAGTTTCTTCAAAAGCAATAGCCCCTTGGTCAACTTCTTTAATAATCCAGTGTATCGTTGATGTATAGGTTTGGTCGCCGTTTATGATTGCATGATTAATTGTACAATATCCTTTATAGTCGGGGAGTCTAGCGTTGTGAAGGTTCAGGGCCTGATAGTTAACAGTTTTAAGTAGATTATCTGAGAAAACCCAACGATGTTGGAGGGATATCATCAGATCTACCGATTCCGATTCTATGACACTAAGAATTTTATCCTCATTCCTATCCTCGTTTGAGATGAACGGGATGCCAAGCTTTACCGATTTTTTATAAATAGCATTAGATTTCCACCACACATTTATATCGGGGTTAGAGCATGCTGCAACTATATCATATGTTTTGCCTGCTTTATTAAGAAGCCTTTCAAAACAGGTTTCTCCTATTATCCCTCTTCCAAAAAATATAACCTTTTTCATAATTAGTACCTTGATGATAAAGATTATTTTTGTTGACTTTATCATCAAGGTTAGTAAAAGTCAACCCCCCACAATGGTAGAAGATAAAATATAGTTTTTACAATCTAGATTTCCAAATTATTTATAAGTTCAGCCAGAATATAAAAATTTTTCGTTGAGCTACTATTAGTGGCCGCAATTTTTTGAGCAGCTCTTACGAATTGATTCGCATAGTCTTCGTCGAGAAGGAGCCTCTTTATTCCTATTTTGAGTTCCTCTTTATTTTTTAGGTTTACAACTAATGCAAAATCATGTTTTTTGGCATATTTACTCAAATAAGAATTAGCTGGAGCATGTATTAATATGGGCCGACCAGATATTAGATACTCGTTTATTTTACTGGGCAAAGCAGTTTTAATAACGAAATTATCTTCAAGATCTATGGATAGGGGTAAAAATAAGATACTTGCTTGACTTTGAATTTCAATTATTTCATCTTGGCTAGCGGACTTTATACTTACTCTGCCTGATTTATTGGCCAGAGAAATGATCCTCTCCGTTGGATCCGTAGAGTAAAGATCTAAACGAACATCTATGTCTCTAATCTCATCTATGGCATCAATTATATCTATGATACTATCTTCTTGGGCCCAGTAAATACTGCCGATGTATACAACATGATAAGGAGGATAAGATTTATAATTATGTATAGCTGATGGATGATCTACTATGGTTGTGTAGGCACTAATAACCTGGAATTTATTAATAATATGCGGATATAAATCTTGATAGTGAGCTTCGAAACCCGGATTTGAAAGAAATATTAATGTAGCTTGTCTGAATAATATCGGTTCAAAGTAATTTGCAAATCTTTTCCATCCGCTAGTTAGATTATTCTCGCGCCACAGATCCACCATCCATGAACAATAGGGGATTCCGCCGAGTCTTGAGAGTATATAGGTTAGTAACAAGGTTTGGCCTTGGCCCGTTACACCCACCAGAAGCTCGATGCGCTCCTTTTTTATTAATCTTAGGGATTTATATATTGTTATTAAAATCCTAAAAGGCTTTGAGAGAATTATTATAAAATGATCAAAGTATTTTTTGCTAGTAGGCGGTAGGTCGTAGAAATAATAATGACAAGGTAGCAGATATGAAACATCTGATTTGTTTTTATAAAAATTTTTATGACTAGTTAAAAAACAATACGAATCAGGAGTGAAGTTGGAGAGAATATTGAATAGATACTTCGCTCCACCATTTGTTTTAGGTGGGGCGTAGCTGGATATTATAAGGATTTTTTTGTTGAGTTTCAGGAGTTCGGGCATACAAAATTAGTCCTTCCCCGTGTTATAGGTTTTGTAGAAATACGAATTTTTATCCATAAGTAATTCCCGCGGCGATCCCTGCTCAACTATTTTGCCATTTTCAAGAGCAATTAATTTGTCACAATTCATTACCGTGGATAGCCGGTGAGCGATTATGAGGATAGTTATTTTGCCTTTTAGATTTTCTAAAGCTTTTTGGATAAGGGCTTCTGATTCATTATCCAGAGCACTGGTAGCTTCGTCTAGTACCAGTATCTTTGGTTTATGGACAAGGGCTCTGGCCAGAACTATTCTTTGACGCTGGCCTGCTGATAACTTTAGTCCTCTTTCTCCAACGACCGAAGATAGCTTGTCGGGTTGTTCTTGAATAACGTCATAAATATTAGCCATCTTAGCCGCAACTTCAATATCACGATCAGAAATATTCGGATCATAAAATCCTATATTGTTCCTAATCGTGTCGCTTAATAAAAATATATCCTGTGAAACGTATCCTATGTTACTTCTCCAGCTGTGCGTATCAATATCGGAAACATCTATGCCGTCTGTCAGAATCTTGCCTTCCGTGGGCCTGAACAGTTTTAATAGTAAATCTGCTAAGGTTGTTTTGCCTGTTCCGGAGGGGCCGATGAGCCCCACGGTTTCTCCTTTTCTAATTTCGAAACTTACATCGGACAGAACGTCTTTATTATTGGCATAGCTGAATCTGATATTATTAAATCTGACAGATTCATTGAATTTAAATTTAATGCTATTGTTTCCGCTATTTTCTATAAAATGGGATGTTCGCTCCTCATAATCAGTGACGGCTTTCAGAAACGGCACCGTTTCGTTTATTCCGTTCAATCGACCCTGTATAGATTGCATAAACGAGAACATCTTCTGAACCAGATAGATTACTGCGATGAATGAAGCGAATTGAAAGCCAGGACTTAGATACGAAAAAGCGAATAATCCGGCTATAAGAATTAAGCTTACCGGCTCCTGGAATGATGTCTGTAGGCTCCCGTAAACCACCAACTTAACCCTTGCCTCGCGTAATTCATCAAAATGTTTTTGTATCTTTGCGATAACTCGATTTTCTACGGCAAGTGTCTTGATGGTTTTTGATCCGATAATATACTCCGAGACCTGGCTTGTAACAAGCTTAGAGCTATCCGCCCATCTCTGGGATATTTTTCTTATTTTGTATAATAGGGGTTTGAGAATAAAGAACAGGACCACTCCGGAGCCCAATGTAACCAAAGTAATGGCTACCGATATGTTTATCGCGACAAACGAATAGGCAAGTAGGCTGGTCGATATCAGAATAGCTCCGCTCAGAAGATCCAGAATGCCTGAGCTTTTGCTGGTATCGGTTATCAAAATTGTTTCAAGATGGCCGACTTTTTGTTCAAGAAGATATGGCCAACTTGCTCCGAGTGTTTTTTTGAATAGTGTATTTCTCATTTCTCGCTCGTAGTCGGCAGTAATCTTAGCGCTGATGTAGCTTGCAAAAAATGTGAAGGCCGCCTTTATGATAAAAAGAAGTGAAATCAGAACTATCAGGGTGGTAAGATTGTATTCCAGATGAAGAATCCCAAAAAAATTTTCTATAGCTCTTGAGATATTATCTGTGGAGTCTGATTGCTTGTTGGCGACAAATGAAAATAGGGGGATGATTGCCCCGATTCCAATACCGCCCATAAGACCTCCCACAAAACCCAGGGAAGCCATATATAGGATTTTTAACTTATAGCGGCCGAAGGCCTTTTTAGCTAATCTGGCGATTGTTATGATCTTATTGAGGTCCATGGAGTTCTAAATTAAATCTCTTATTACCATTTACGCATAGCATTTTAACACCTCTTTCTAGCAACAATTCGGCTAAATAGGAGCCGTCTTGGCCAGTTACGCCGGTGATGAGGGCTGTTTTGTTTTTAGTATTTTTACTCAAAATCTACTAAAAAATACCTTAAATTTTGATTTTTGGCAATTAATCGGTATTATAGAAAAATGAATTTTCGGGATATTCGAGAAAGGCTATTGAGGCTAAAAGAGAAGCAGTTTGTCCAAGATACAGCCACCCTGCAAGTCGGGACGGTTGTCGGCAATTTTACCCAAGCCATCGTGGGTATTTTTCTAGCTCGGATTCTACAACCGGAGCTCTTTGGAATTTATTCTCTGGCCCTAAGTCTGGCCGGCTTCGCCGCTCTTTTTATTGGTATCGGCGCGCATGAAGCTATCACCACAGTTCTAAGTGAGGCTTACGAGAAAAAAGATAAAACCGAAGTTAATTATGCCCTGGCCTTTTTGATTAAGTTAATCAGTGTCAGTGGCTTTATCGCTATCGGCGGAGCCTTGATCGCGCCCTTCATTTCGAAACTGCTTTATCAAAATTCCAGTATTGGGAGTTTTGCTTCTATTTCAATTATCGGTCTTTTTATCTCGGCCACCCTCTTAGCCATGACGCGAATTGTTCTTCAGGTTATTAATAAAATTAAACTGATGACCGGCCTGATTGTTTTGGACCAACTGGTGCGTAGTGGCCTTTCTCTGTTTCTGGCCGTGGTGGGTTTTGGGGTTCTTGGGGCGGTGACCGGCCATCTTCTTGGCGCCGTGGTTATATTCTTTGTTGCAATGTTGGTCTGGCAAAGGGTTCAAAGCAATTTTCCGCTCATTCCTTCATTAAAATTTTTACTTAAGCTTTGGCCGAAGGTTTCGATTCGACGCTATCTTAACTTCAGTATCTGGATTACGGTGGATCGAAATATCGCCAATGTTTTTGTCATTTTGCCGGTTATTTTAACCGGTATTTTTGTTTCAGCGCAAGAGGTTACTTTTTTTAAGCTGGCTTTTGGCTACATTAATTTGGCCTTGAGTCTTTTGGCTCCGATTTCGATTTTACTCAATGTTGAGTTTCCAAAACAGAAAGTTCGAGATTTTAACGCGCTGGCCGCCAACTTTATCAGAATCTCGATGTATTCATTGATTACCTCAACAATTCTAACGGTAGGGGCGGTCCTGATATCCCCCGTAGCTTTTGTGGTTTTATACGGTGAGAACTTTTCGCCTAGTGTCCAGTATGTCTATGGCCTGATAATCTATGGAGCGATGATGGGGATCGGGGTTGGCTTGGGGCCAATGTGGCGAGCGATAAATAAAGTTCGCGTCTCGATCATTATAAATTTAGTAACCTTGATTATCGGCATACCCGTGGGACTATTCTTAATCAGGAGTTACGGCTCATGGGGGACTGTCGCCATGGTTACGGCCTGGTTCACGGCCTCACAAGTCGTCTCCTTCATTTATTTAGCCCGATTTCTTAAATCAAAAAAACCGATTTTGTTAGACCGCCCGCGTCAGTAGGGTGTAGATTGTCTTTAGGAAAATAGAAAAGTCTAAAAAGAAAGATCTATTTTTTAGATAAAATAAATCGTATTGAAGTTTTTGCTGAGCGTCAGATAGGGAGGAACTGTGAGGATATTGAATCTGGGCCCAGCCACTCAACCCGGGTCGAACCAAATAGCGTTGATTATAGAAGGGGATTTGCTTCTCCAGATCTTTATCAAGCTCCGGTCTTTCCGAGCGGGGACCGATGAAACTCAACTCTCCGCGCAAGACGTTTAGGATCTGAGGAAGCTCGTCAATCCCAAATTTTCTGAATATACGGCCTGTTCGAGTAACACGGGCGTCTCCTTTTTTAGCCCAAATAGCTTGACCCTTTTCAGCGTCTTGGACCATAGTTCGAAATTTAATCATTGTAAATAATTGACCATAGCGACCCACGCGAGTTTGTTTATAAAAAACCGCTCCCTGAGAATCAATTTTGATCGCAAGGGCAATCAAGCCGAAAAAAGGCAAAGCAATCAAGCCGAAAATAATCCCTGCCAAGATATCAAAGGCTCGTTTTGAAAAGTCGTAGAATTTTTTATGGCCCTCGCTAAGGTTTTCCAAAAACCACTCGGGAGTAATCGAGCCCAGAGGAATTTTGCCGGTGATCTGCTCATAAAAATTAGGCAGGTTATAGATGTCGATCTTTTTATTTAAGGAGTGATAAAGGATTTGGATGACCTCTTCGACATCGTAAGCGCCGGGGCTTAGGATAATGGTATTTGGGCTTTTCTTTTCTAAAATTTCCCTTAATTCCTTTATGTTAATAAAGTATTCTGACTGACCCTTCAGATCGAAGTTCGATTCGTCGACATCGACGATATAGTCGAGTCGATAGCCCAACTGGGGATTGTTATGGAGGTACTCAGCCAGATCAAGGGTTTGTTGATTGAGGCCAATTAGTATAGTATGATTCCGAGAGGTTTTCGTGATTAAATGGTTGAAAAGAGATCGAATTCCAAGGTTAATGAGAGTAAAAACGATGGCGAAGATAAGCAAATTCGTTCGGGGGGCAATTTGGAAAAAGGGGATGAGATAAAAGAAAGCCATGGAAACCGCCCCACTAAGGACGATTGCCTTCCAGAGTCGGCCAAAGAAGCGAAAGTCGTTTATAAAGTAAATCGGTTCGTAGAGATCGAAGATAAAAAAGACAATCAACCAAATTACAAAAAGAATGGAAAAGGGGGCGAGGTGATAGCTTAAATTAACAGAAAAATCTTGTCCGTAACGAATAATTAGACCAAGATAAAGGGCACCATAGAGACTTAAGACGTCCAATAAAAATAGGAGGAATCGCTTCATAAGGGTTTAATTATTTTACTTCTTTTCACTATAAATGTCAAAAAATTCAGGGCCAACTCATATTTTAGCAAAGGTTATAAAATTTGGGGTTTTTTTAACAGCGTTAATCCCGTTAATTATTTTTAATGAATTTATCTCGCCTTTTCACTTTGGGAAAGTGGTCATTTTTCGATCACTGATTGAAATCTTATTTGCCTTCTATCTGGTTCTAGCGGTCGCCGATAAAAGCTATCGTCCCCGAGCTAACCCCATTCTTTTTGCGCTGATTACTTTCGCGGCTATTTTTGGATTGACCTCTCTGACGAGCGTTAATCCCTATCTGAGTTTTTGGGGAAGCCTTGAGCGGATGGGCGGATTTTGGACTTTTCTGCACTACTTAGTCTTCTATTTGATTGCTTCGGCGATTCTTCGAGACAAAAAGGATTGGATTAATCTCTTGAAGTTTTTTGTTTGGACCGGTTTTATCTCAGCTCTTTATGGTTTTGGCCAGCGCACGAACAGTGATTTCTTTATCGGCGGGGGGAACCGACTTAGAATTTTTGGCACGATTGGCAACGCCGCCTTGTTTGCCGGATACCAATTAACGCTTTTCTTTGTCGGGTTAAGTTTGGCCTTATCCGATTGGGTTAGAAAAGATCGCAAGTGGTTTTAT
>PCXO01000003.1:2255-9951 GCA_002771135.1 Candidatus Yanofskybacteria bacterium CG10_big_fil_rev_8_21_14_0_10_46_23 | reverse complement strand
GGCTGTATCTTAAAAATTTCCAAAGCGAATTCTCGGCTGGCCAGAAGGCGATGGTGAAAAGAATTTTTGTTGGTCTCTTAATTTTAGCGGCGATTTTCGCCAGTCTGATCTTTATTTTTCAAGACTCTGGGTTTGTTCAAAGGATCCATTATCTTAATCGAATTACGGATTTTTCTCTTAGCGCTGATACGGTCGAAACTCGAATTTGGGCTTGGCGGGCCGGCTTAACGGGCTGGTTGGAATCGGCTAAAACCATGATTTTCGGTTTTGGGCCCGAGAATTTCAATGTTCCTTTCTCGGAGCACTTTAACCCGCAATTCTATCGAGGGCTTGGCTCGGAAACGCTTTTTGATCGGGCCCACAATATGTTTGTCGAAATTTTAGTGACCATGGGAATTTTAGGATTCTTGGCTTACGTCGGTATTTTCTTTTTTTCCTTCAAGTCCAGCAGTAAAATTATTCGGCAGGCCAATAGCCCTGACGGGGATAAAAATTTAAAAATATTTGGGGTGGGCTTTATCGCGCTGTTGATCGCCTATATTATCCATAACGCTTTTATCTTTGATACCTCGGCAAACTTTTTGGTTTTTTTCTCAGTTTTGGGGGCGATGACTTTCTTTAGTCAGACGGCTCGGACCGATCAGGGTGGCGTCTCGCTTCAGGGCAAATTCAAAATAGCTCTCGTAATTTTATTAATTGGCGTTGCCACTTTAATTTATAAGACGAATATTCTTCCGGCTAAGGCCAACTACGCGACTACCCGGGCAATTGTCCGGGGGTGGGCGGGTGATTTCTCGGGCGCGGTCGAAAAATTTAAGGAATCCGTTAGCTATGATGTTCCGGGAAAATATGAGTACCGACATCGAATGACGCAGTATGTTTTAGGCCCGGCTAATTCCGCGGCGATTACTCCGGAAGTGGGCCGGGCCGTTTTGGATGTCATCTCGGAAGTTCAAAAAAATGCTGAGGAACGTCAGCGCGACTACCTGCCCTATCTTTATCTTTCTCGATTAAATATTGTTTTAGGCAAAGCTGACCCCACCTCGCCATTTAATGATGCCGCTCTGGAACAGGCCAACAGGGCCTTGGCAATTTCGCCAAACTTTATTCGGACTTACTATGAGCTGGCCCAAGCTTATCTGAATAAGAAAGAACCAGAAAGAGCGGCGGAATATTTTCAGCAGGCTATTGATTTAAATCCGGAGGTCGGACTTAGCTATTGGTATTTAAGTATCGCCCAATTTGAGCTGGGGGATACCGCGGGCGGACTGGCCTCGGTTGAGGCGGCCCAAACCTATGGCTTCGCTCTTGGCGAGATTGAGCTTCTTCGCTTAGTTAATGTTTATCGGGATTCAAATGACTTTCAAAAATTGGCGGAGCTGTATAAACGATTGACCGAGTTAGACGATAAAAACCCTCAATATTTTGCCTCTCTGGCGGTGGCCTACGCTAACGCGGGTGACATTGATGGCGCGGTCGCGGCCGCTCTTCGAGCCGGTCAACTCGATCCGACTTTTGCTTCTGAGGCCCAAGCCTTTATCCGTTCGCTAGGACGCTAGTTTACGAAATTAAAATTTTATTCTTTCTGGATTGGTTGAAAAGAAACCGGTCTGTGGTAGAATAGGCTCCATGCAGGGCCGATTCCCCAAGTATTTTTTTGTGGCGGTGCTTCTTCTAGCGCCGCTTTTTATTACCCCAGTATCAGCTCAAGCCGATACCCTTAACCAGCGAGCTCTTTTTAATGTTGATGCCAGTTTTGATTCCATCAGCCGGAATCAGATTACGGCGACCTTGTTTGAGGTCAGTAACCATGGCTATTTTTATGTTGAAGATCAGTTCTACAACGGGCTCTCGGCTTTTAATAAGAATCGTTTTCGGCAGAGCTTAGCCAATCTGGCCCAAGTTTTTGATAGCCAGATTTATCCGGCCGAAAATAACTTTTGGGGCAAAGAACCCAACCCGGGGATTGATGGCGATGCGCGAGTCGTTATCCTCCTTACTCCGATGAAAAATAATATCGGCGGTTATTTCGACTCCAATAACCAAAATTTAAAATCGGTTAGCGCCACCTCGAATCAGCGGGAAATGCTTCACATTAATGCGCGGGTGGTTCTCGATGAAAATAATACCCAAGCTTTTTTGGCCCATGAATTTCAACACCTGATTAGTTTTAATCAAAAAGAATTAATTAATCGAACCAATGAAGACTTTTGGCTTAATGAGCTCCGCTCGGAGTACTCAATCTCTTTTCTTGGCTACAACAATAATTTCCCCGGCTCGACTTTGGAGCGGCGAGTTAGCAGTTTTCTTCAATCACCCCAAGACAGTTTAACCGAATGGAAAAATCAGGCCGAGGACTATGCTACGGTTTCTTTATTTGGGGAATACTTGACCGAACAATACGGCGCCTCAATCCTCTCGAGTAGTCTTCAAGGCAACTCGCGCGGGATCCCGTCCCTTGAAGAGGCTCTAAAGAGCGGTGGTTATGGTCAAAATTTTAAAGATGTTTTCTCCGATTGGCTTATTGCTTTAGCCGTGAATGATATTAGTCAAAACAACAAATTCGGTTTTTTCCGGGAGGGGTTAAAAAATAACGTTCGCGTTCCGATCTCCAGTTCCGTGCCCGCGCTTGGTGATAACCTTGATTTTGAGCAGACGATTGCCTTAAAAGATTGGCAGGGTTATTGGCTCTATCTGGGCGGTTTTTTAACGGGCCAAAAAAATGTTTTAAACTTTGATTTTTCAGGATCGGCCCTGATTGACACAACGGCGACCCTGTTAGTCATTAGAAAAGACGGATCCGTAGAGAAAATATTAGTGGATTTGAATTTAAATAGAAATAAAATTCAGATCGATAATTTGGATTCTATCGCCAAGATCTATCTGATGCCTTTCAAACATACCAAAATCAGTGGCTTTTCCGACAATGAAACGACTTCTGATTTAGCGATTAAAATTTATCGAACGGATAAAATTTCACCGGTAATAAATAGTCCAGAGAGCAGTCAATATCCTGATGGAACGCTTCTTCGGGCGCAGGGCGATTATAAAGTTTACATAATCAACAACGGTTTTCGACGGCACATTGTTTCCCCGAGGATTTTCGATTTTTATGGTCATCTGGGTTTTGATAAAGTCATCGTTGTTTCTCCGGAAACTGTTTTGGCTTATCCGGAGAGTCGCCTTATCCAAAGGTTAGGCGACAAGCGAGTTTTTGAATTAATCTCTGATAGCCAGAAAGAGTGGCTGAATATTTCGGCGGAAGAATTTATTGCCTCGGGTCGAAGGTGGGAACAAATTTTTATCGTGAACGATTTGGAATTTAATTTTTATAGATAAATATTTTTTTATCCACTTTTTTCGTAGTTAATTTTTCCAGTTAGCTTTATAATTAAATTAGTTTTTATGAGGCAGTCTAGTCACCTGCTTTGTAAAAATAAACTTTTGCAAGGTGTCTGATATTTTTTTGATGGCACCTTCAGGCTATGCCAGTAAAAAAGAAAAAGAAGGCGGCTAAAAGGCCGGCCAAGAAGAAGATGATGAAGAAGACTATGAAGAGAAAGCCGGCCAAGCGTAAAACCAAGGCTAAGGCTAAAAAGCGGAGATAGCTCTCACAGCCTTCTTTAAAAACCACCCTACCTCGATTCTCATTGATCTTTCAATCAGAGCCGAGGCAGGGTGGTTTTTATATATTTTTATGATATATTGGGGCTAGAAATGAAGATCCAAATTACGGGTAAAAATATGGGAATAACCCCGAATATTAGGCGGATTATTGATGAAAAAATCGGGGGACTAAGTAAATTTTTAGGTAATTTTGATTCCGACTTAATTATTGTTGACGTTGAGGTTGGGCGACCGTCACGGCACCATCGCTCCGGCGATATTTTCTATGCCGAAGTCAACCTCTCTTTGCCGGGGAATATGCTCCGGGCTCAGGCGGAGCGTGATGATCTGACCAAGGCAATCGTTAAAGTTCGATCTGAACTCAAAATTCAGATTGAGAAATACAAGGGCCAGCTCAAAAAATAAAATATGGCTTTTTTATCCGGCCTCTTTGGTGATTCAACAAATCGTTTTCTAAAAGAGGCTCAAAAAATTGTTGACGCGGTTAATAAACTCGAACCAACATTCGAGTCTTTTAGTCTTGAGCAGATTCAAGCTAAAAGTACGGAATTAAAAAATAAAATTCAAAAAGAAGGCCTAACCCTTGAAGAAATTTTACCCGAAGCCTTTGCCTTAGTTCGAGAAGCCTCGAGGCGAACTCTGGGCCAGCGTCATTTTGACGTTCAGATTATTGGGAGTCTTGTTCTCAACGCGGGGAGTGTCGCCGAGATGAAAACGGGTGAGGGAAAAACTTTAGCGGCGACCATGGCGGTTTATCTCAACGCTCTTTCCGGGCAGGGCGTCCACGTGGTGACCGTCAATGATTTCTTGGCTCGCCGGGACACGGCCTGGATGGGGGAGATTTATGATATCCTTGGCTTGAGTATTGCTTGTATAAATCAGCAGGCCAGTTTCATCTACGACCCCAATTTTAAAGAGGGCCAAGAGGCCTTAGACCGAGAGCGGGATGAACTGGGGAATTTTAGAATTGTTCAGGAATTTTTACGGCCAGTTAGTCGGCGAGAGGCCTATGAAGCCGATATCACCTACGGGACAAATAACGAATTCGGCTTCGATTATCTGCGCGATAATATGGCCTATGACCTTAGCCAACGGGTTCAGGCCAAGGGCCATAATTTTGCCATTGTTGACGAGGTGGACTCGATTCTAATTGATGAGTCTCGGACCCCTTTGATAATCTCGGCCGCGGAAGAAGACTCGGGCAATCTATATGCCCAATTTGCCGGTATTGTCCCAAGGCTGAAAGAAGATGAAGACTATAATGTGGATGAAAAATTGAAGGCCGTTACCATTACCGAAGTGGGGATTGAAAAGATTGAAAAGATTTTAAATATCGAAAATATCTATACTGAGACCGGGGTTCGCTATGTCCACCACCTTGAACAGGCTCTCCGGGCCCAGGTCTTATTTGAGAAAGATAAGCACTATGTTGTCCGAGATGGCAAAGTTATTATCGTCGATGAATTCACCGGCCGATTAATGCCCGGTCGCCGTTGGTCGGGAGGTCTTCATCAGGCGGTTGAAGCCAAGGAGGGAGTGACCATTGAAAAGGAATCGCGAACCATGGCGACGATCACCTTTCAAAACTACTTTCGACTCTATAAAAAACTTTCGGGGATGACTGGAACAGGGGCGACTTCGGAAGAAGAATTCAGAACGGTTTATGGTATGACGGTGATAAAAGTCCCGACAAATCGGCCCTTGCTTCGGCTGGATCAACCCGATCGAATCTATAAAACTGAAACCGGAAAATTTAGAGCCCTAGTCTCGGAGATTCAAGACCGACATAAAAATGGTCAGCCGGTGCTGGTTGGAACGGCTTCAATCCAGAAAAATGAACTAGTCGGGAATCTTTTAGGTAAGGCGGGGATAAAGCATGAGATTCTAAACGCCAAGAATCACGAGCGAGAGGGGGAGATTATCGCTCAAGCGGGAAAGCTGGGAGCGGTGACAATCGCCACCAACTTAGCCGGACGAGGGGTGGATATCATCTTGGGGGGGAACCCGGCAACGACAGAAAAAGCTCAGCAAATTAAATCATTAGGGGGGCTTCACGTTATTGGTACCGAGCGACATGAGGCCCGTCGAATTGATGATCAACTTCGCGGGCGAGCGGGGCGTCAAGGTGACCCTGGGTCCTCACAGTTTTTTGTCTCGGCTGAAGACGAAGTGATCCGAGTTTTTGGTGGCGATCGATTTAAAAATATTCTTGATCGGCTCGGCGTGCCCGAGGATGAAGCTATCGAAAATAAACTGGTTAGTCGAGCGATTGAACAGGCCCAATCTCGAATTGAGGGGCACCACTTTGATTCTCGAAAATATGTTTTGCAGTACGATGATGTCATGAATCGGCATCGACAGGTGATTTATGAAAATCGAAATAAAATTTTGTCCGCTTCAAATCCGGAGGAGTCGGTTAGGGGCTATCTTTCGGAGGTGATTGATAGAATTATCTCGGCTCATATTCAAAAATCAGAAAGTGGCGGGGAGCTTTGGGATCAAAAAGAAATTTCGGAATCGCTAAAAGCCCTCATCACCCCGTTTAATTTACCGGACAATTTCAAACCAGAGATAGAAAATTTTTATAAAGCAAATGATAAAGCCGGCCTCTTAAAATATTGCCAAGGGGTGATCACGCAGGCTTTGAAAGAAAAAGAGGACAGTCTTGGGACGGAACAATTTAGGAATATCTCGCGGGCTCTAGTTCTGCGAGTGGTTGATGAGCTTTGGGTGGATCACTTGGAGACCATGGATCAACTTCGTGAATCGGTTCGACTTCGCGCTTATGGCCAGCAAGATCCGTTGGTGGAATATCGAGTTGAGGGTCAGCAACTTTTCGAGAGTCTCTTGGAAGCCGTGAAACTGCAAACCGCCAATTTAATTTTCAAAGTTCAGATTCAAATAGCCCAACCGCAATCTAAAATTCAAAAAACAGTTGAAGGCGCCTCGACCAATAATCAGGTTTCCGGTTCAGGTAAAAAAATCGGCTCGTCCGCCGGAGCTCAAAGAGTGAAGATGGGTCGCAATGATCCTTGCTACTGTGGCTCAGGCAAGAAGTATAAGCGTTGTCATGGGGCATGACAACGCGCAATCCTGAGCTTGTCGAAGGATAAGAAGTGCCATGGGGATGATGCCCCTGTCTACCGGCAGGCAGGCCGCAATCCTGAGCTTGTCGAAGGATAAAAAGTGTCACGGGCAATGAGAATAGGATAATATGAGAAATGTTAAAGGAGAACTAAAATTCAATAGTCCAGCGCAAGAAATGCACGAACCAGACAAGATGGTTGAAACGACACGGATTGGCGGGAAGATTTATGAGATCGACAAACTTCGGAGTTTAGCCGAGAAGCTTCCCATCCGCGAATTACCGTTAGATGATGTTCGCGATGCAGTTGGAGAGGGTCATGTATATTGGATCGACCGAAACGGAGAACCATTAGCTCCATTCCAAATAATCCACGATTGGTCAGTAGCACAGCATAATGAAGATTGGAAAGATCATATTGATTCAATCACGCGGGCAAATCTTGATAACCCGATTTGGATTACGAAAGACGGTTTTGTATTTGATGGCATACATCGGCTTACACGCGCGGTCATTGAAAATAAGCTGACTATAAAAGTAAAAGTATTTGAGGAATTTCCCGAAGCGGCGTTGCAGAACTAACCGGGTGGTATTTAGCAAATTTCAAGAGGTATAAAAGGCCTCGGGAGATAAAATCAAATCTAAGGATCACCCTAACGGGGGTGATTTTTTAGTTTCGCTCAAAACTGTCAATAGCCGGAAGGGGGGAATCTTTATAAGTTATTGACTTCTAAACAGGGGTGGCTTTGTTTTGACAAGAGCAGTTTTTTATTTTTATAAGGGGATATTTAAGACAAAAATACTAAAAATTTACTTATAAACTTTGTGTTCTTTTATATATTAAGATTTATATACCTTTTTAAACTAATAGTAACTATACAGAAAAATTAGAGATAAAAAATAAAGAAATAAAATTTTAAAAAAGTAAATTTAAATCCTTGTCTATTTTTTGCCTAACCCTTGTAAATAAAGAAAACTTATCAA
>PCXO01000003.1:0-2234 GCA_002771135.1 Candidatus Yanofskybacteria bacterium CG10_big_fil_rev_8_21_14_0_10_46_23 | reverse complement strand
TGAGACCAGAATTATTTATCCGATACTATATCGGGTAAATTCTAAAAGTCTCAATGGCTCAAGAAAATAAAGAAAAACTAATATCTCTGGCTAAAGCCGCGGAAGGCTCCCCATATTCTCAAGATTACTTGAGCCTCTTGGCTCGTAAGGGGAAAATAAAGGCTGTCAAGGTCGGCCGAAATTGGCGAACAAGTAAGGCTTGGCTCGAAGATTACTTGAGGGAACAAAGCCTGAATAAACAGATTGTTCTTTCCCCGAATCAACTTCAAGAATTTGTAAATCAAGTTAGATTAACTTCGACTCCCGGGATAAAAAGCATTGACTCTGAAAATACGGAAGCGGTATCTCAAAGTCAAAAAAATACAAAACTTTTGTCCGAATTTGAACGCCTGAATAACCCCACCCCGACTGAGCCGGACGGAGCTCTCCCGGAGTCGCAAAGCTCAAGCCAGAATGAGGATGAGGAGGTGTCAGTTCCCCTGAACACTACTTCGCCGAAACAAGAAACAGTTTTAGAGGAACCCCCAAAGGCCAGCGAACACATTGAAGAAGAGTTAGCCGAAATTTATGGGCAGACTCAGGTGATAAATTCCAACTTAGGGGAACTTCGCGGGTCGGTTGAAAGTCTAAAGGATTTACATCGAGTGGAGTCGCATGTTAACCGCAGTCATGTCGAGAAAGTATCAAAAGAAATTCGGCCGGCCCTAACCGTTGATCAGGAAGAATTTATCGAAGTAGAGCGCCGGAAGAAAAGTTATCTTCTTCGCCACTTCAGCGCGACGGCCAAGGCCACGCGAACGTCCACAAGATTCATGGGTTCGGTTATCGCCGCGATCGTTCTGCTCTTTGCCTTAGTCGGCGGGTTTAGCTTTGGTCGCGCCGATGAAGTTCTCCAGAGAATCCAGAGCGTCTTTAAGGACGCCGACACATTGCAGGGTCACTTTGCCGGAACTCATGCCAATGAGGTTCTCATTTTAGATAAGGCCGGAAATATTTCTATTTTTGGCCACATTGAGACTCAAGGCCAACTGCGCTCTTTCGCCCCCGAGGGAGTTGCTCCGATTGTCGTCGATTCAACGACAAAGATTGAAAATTTAAATGCCGATCTCCTCGATGGGACCAGCGCCGATGAATTTACCTTGGCTTTTGTGACCAAGAACGGCAACCTAACCTACGAAGATGTTTTTCTCGAAGGGGCCGTTGAGGTCGGAAAGACCCTAACCGTCAAAGGCGCGACAAAACTCTTAGACTCGCTCCAAGTTTATGGAGGTTTAGGTGTCTTTGGAGAAGCTGTTTTTGGGAAAAATGTCGTTGTCAACGATGGAGGAAACTTAAAACTGATTGGGCGGAGTACGATTGAAATTCAAAGTACCCAACTAATTAAAAATTTAAACGCGGAACGACTTGATGGCATTCAGAAAAGAGATATCTCCCTAAGCTTTGTTACCGGCAACGGTTCGACAACGCGAGACGCGATCACGGTTGGTGGGCTCCATAGTACGGGAGCGATTGATGTTGATGGTGTCGCCAATTTTAATGCCCCCGGGTTTTTCTATGAGGGGGTTTGGGGTCTAAGTGGCGCCTTTGGTTCTTTGGGAGTGGCTGGCGATGTTCAGATCGGTGATCCCGATAACCCGAATGATTCTAATTTTGAGCTCTACTCTGATCAGCTTCGAGTTGATGCCGATGGCAATGTCACGGGCCAAGGACGGGGGTCTTTCTCCGGGCTGGTGGTTAATGGTTATATCGAGTCTAATTTAACCCCCAGTTCGAGCAGTTCTTTCGACTTGGGTTCGGCCTCTAATCCTTGGGAAAATCTTTTTGTAAATAATTTCTTTCCGGCCACCTCCGGTAGTTTTACTTTCGGGGCCGGGGCCTCCATTTCAGGTAATTTTGATCCGGCCACAACCAATACTTATGATCTGGGTGATCTGAATTATCAATGGCGCTCGGGTTATTTTGCCGGCAATCTTGGCATTGGCTTGGCCTCGGCCGCCGCTTCTCCCGAAACCGCTCTTGAAATCGCTGGCACCGCCTCCATCTCCGGCGCCACCACTTTAAACGGCGTTACCTATATATGGCCAAGCACTGATGGCTCAAGTAACTATTCCCTCAAAACGGATGGCGCCGGAAACCTAGTTTGGGGAACGGGGGTCGTCGCCTCCAACTCCCTCGACTTCGACGAGTTTGTCGATGCCATGACTTTAGATGCCGATCTCAGTATCGCCTCCAAC
>PCXO01000009.1 GCA_002771135.1 Candidatus Yanofskybacteria bacterium CG10_big_fil_rev_8_21_14_0_10_46_23 | reverse complement strand
TTTTAATTGGCGAACAGCCAAACCCTTGGGACCTTCTTCAGCCCCAGGATAGGGCGAGCCGACATCGAGGTGCCGAACACCACCGTCGCTATGGACGCTCGGGTGGTACCAGCCTGTTATCCCCAGAGTAGCTTTTATCTGTTAATCTTCTCCGTTCCTACGAACAAAATTTCGAATGTAAACACTCAAAATTCATAAGAGTCGGTTCACTAAGTCCTGCTTTCGCATCTGCGCGACATATCCGTCTTGCAGTTAAGCTGGCTTTTGCCTTTGTACTATCACTGCGATTTCCATCCGCAGCTAGCCAACCTTAATGAACGCCTCCGTTACTTTTTAGGAGGCCGCAGCCCCAGCGAAACTGCCCGCCAGGCACTGTCTTGACCCAGCCCTCTCCATTCTTAAATGGCGGGCGAGGGAAGAGAAGGGTCTTTAAAAATGCGTCGGCCAAAGGGCCTCACCCGTGCGCATACCTTGTACCTTTCGGCCTTGAGGATTTTGGCCATTTTTTCTCTTCCCCCCACCCATAAGAACAGGGAGGGCGGGGCCAGTTAGAACTATAAATATTACAGAGTGGTATTTCACTGACGACTCCATTCCGCCCGAGAGCGAAACTTCAAAGTCTCCCACCTATGCTACGCAGTAAAACTCATAGCCCAATACCAAGCTGCAGTAAAGCTTCTGGGGTCTTCTCGTCTTGGTGCGGGTAGACGGCATCTTTACCGTCACTGCATTTTCACCGAGCTCCTGGCCGAGACAGTCCCCCAGTCGTTACGCCATTCATGCACGTCTGAACTTACCAGACAAGGAAATTCGCTACCTTTGGACGATTATAGTTATCGCCGTCGTTCACCGGCGCTTCGGGCCTTGGCATCCGCCAAAAGGCGGACACCTCAACCGTTAACGTTCCGGCACTGGACAGGCGTCACCCCCTATACATCCTCTTTCGAGTTAGCAGGGAGCTGTGTTTTTGATAAACAGTCGCCAGGGGTCTTTCGCTGCGGCCCATATATCCGAAGATATACGGGCAGGCCTTATCCCGAAGTTACGGCCGCTGTTTTGCCGAGTTCCTTAGCCAGGAATCACTCGTTCACCTTGGTCTACTCGACCTGCCTACCTGTTTCGGTTTACGGTACGGGTTGTTTAAATCACCTTAGAGACTTTTCTTGGAAGGCTCTTCGATTAAATTTACTCAAAAGAGTATTCCCTTCAATCCCGAATTTTTCCATTAAAGGAAGTCCCGCAGATTTTCTTTCGGAACGATTCTGAGACCGAAGGACGTGAATCCAATAACACGCTTAATCTTTTTTCCTCCGTCCTCCCATCGGTATTGACTTAAACAAGAGCTGGAATATTAACCAGCTGTCCATTGGCTTCCCCCGACTGACGCCAGGGTTATCCTTAGGGCCGCCTAACCCTCTGATGATCAACATTGCAGAGGAAACCTTAGGCTTTCGGTGGGTAGGGGTCTCACCTACCTTGCGGTTACTCATGCCTGCATTCTCTCTTGTATGCGCTCCAGCACGCCTCACGACGCACCTTCAGTGCCCATACAATGCTCCTCTACCACACGGAGATTTCGCGAAAGGTCCGGGGAGACCCCCACCCCAGTTCCCGGGTTAGGGTGGCTCTTCGGCAAAAATTATTTCCCTTCACGAAATCTCCGTATCCATACTTTCGGTAGTATGCTTAGCCCCGTTACATTTTCGGCGCATAGTGCCTTCCACACCCCGAAGGGTGAGTTTGAACAGTGAGCTGTTACGCACTCTTTAAAGGATGGCTGCCTCCAAGCCAACCTCCTGTCTGTCTAAGGCACTACACCTCCTTTCACACTTAGCATACATTTTGGGACCTTAAGTGATGGTCTGGGCTGTTTCCCTTGCGACCATGAAGCTTTGCCCCCATGGTCTCACTGCCGCACATTCCACTGTGGTATTCGGAGTTTGTTTGGTTGACCTACCCAAAAGGGCAAGGAAAACCAATCAGTGCTCTACCCCCACAATTACTGTACGACGCTGCCCCTAAAGGCATTTCGAGGAGAACCAGCTATTACCGAAATCGATAAGCTTTTCACTCCAAACCACAACTCATCCCCTAGTATTGCGTTACTAGTGGGTGCGGGCCTCCACGCGCCTTTCGGCAACGCTTCACCCTGGTCATGGCTAGCTCTTCCGGCTTCGGGTCGTACTCGCACTACATATCACTTCCTAGGAAACATCTGACAAAATCAGATGTCAATTTAGAAAGCGAAAACGCGCTATTAACACTCGGTTTCCCTGTATCTCCGCCTAAAAGGCTTAGATTTAGCAGTGCAAATACACTCGCAGGCTCATTCTTCAATAGGCACACGGTCATCTCACCATCGTAAAGATGGCGGACTCCCGCTCCTTGTAGGCTCATGGTTTCAGATACTATTTCACTCCCCTCATCGGGGTACTTTTCACCTTTCCCTCACGGTACTAGTTCACTATCGATCACCAAGTATATTTAGTCTTGGACCGTAGTAGGCCCAGCTTCACCACGGACAGTCTGATCCATGGATACTCAGGAAACAACACAAGAGTTCGATCATTTTCGTGTACGGGATTATCACCCTCTTTGATCCGACTTTCCAGTCAGGTTCCACTAACAATCGAATTTGTAACTCTTTATCTTCAATGCGGTGCTGTATACAACCATCGCATTAAAGAAATGTATCGCCCCTACAACCCCCCTCGACTCGATGCTACGCACCTTCGCTCGGGGCAAGCCTCTTGGCTGTTCAAAAGGTTTACCCTGAGTGAGATACACAGTATCGAATCGAAGGGTTTGGACTATATCCCCGTTCGCTCGCCGCTACTGAGGGAATCTCTTCGATTTATTTTCCTCCGGTTACTGAGATGTTTCACTTCACCGGGTTTGCTCCTCTACCAAAGGCAGAGATGATTGAGGTTTTCTCAACCGGGTTTCCCCGTTCGGACACTTCCGGATCAAAGCCTGCTAGACGGCTCCCCGAAATTTTTCGCAGTCACGCCACGTCCTTCGTCGCTACTTGATGTCAAGGCATTCACCATGAGCCCTTAATATGATTTCTCACAAGATTAAACACCGCTGTTCAACCCTGTAATTTCTTCTAATTCTAATTCTAACACTTCTCGTATGAATTATGCAGTATATATATTTATATACCCTTATTAGGTTTTTAATGTTCCGGCCTGACAATCGATTCCCATTCTTTAGCTTCCCTGAGGAGTAATTTGTAAACAAATTACTCCTCAGGATCGCCAAATATTTTAGAAAATAAAGAGCCGCTCCTCGCGACTTTCTGAAACTTCGTATTCGAAGCTAAACCTTAGCCGCTTGTTGGTTTATATTTATTTAACAGATTAAACATTATCGAAAGTAATTTTAGCAGAGCCATATCGAAAGTCAAGCCAATATCCACAAGAAAACCACGGTCCCGTTGTCTCCCTATTGCCATAATAAAAATAAGTGTTAAAGTGATTAAGCCATTGTGGCTCATATTTTACAATAAAAGAAAGGGACTTGTGAAAAAATCCGATTTGATAAGGCTGGGGTTTCGGGTCGTCAGCGCTCACGAGGCGCTGAAGACTGATGCGAAAACCGCTCCCGAGAGGTACTCGCTGAGTACCGGCTCGCTCCATCCCACGAATGTCCTGGATGGCGAGCAAGGCCAGGTCAGTCGGGGCGGGGGCCGACTGACCCGAGAGCGGAGCACCTAGCCCGCTATTTTTGTTCTTTTTTGATCGCTTTGACCGCCCACTCGGGCGGTTTTTTGTGAAACCCAAATCCTCGTCTCTCCGTCTTACTAGGCATATAACACAAACCGCCCGGAGGCGCTTGGCGCAAACGGGCGGTTTGAATTTTGAGCAAAGATACTAGTCGCGAATTCGTTTTCGAAGATTGCTGATCGCGTCGGCAGCGTGATCTTTCCCGCCTAAACCAAAGGCCAAGCCTAAGGCAATGGCGCCGGCCGCAACGAGGCCGATAACGACAATTCGAATTATCTCTTCGGCAACCTTTAATTGATCCAAGGCCACCAAGAAGGAGAAGACTAAGACAGCCCACTTGGTAATCGCGCCCAAGACACTGCCCGAAGCCAGTTCGGCCGATTTAACTGAGGCTCGAACCAAACCCTCCAAGAACTGGGCGACCAGAATACCGATCAAGAGAACGATAGCCGCCACGATAACGTTGGGGATATAGAGAACGACAGTCTGGAGAAAACTGGTTACGCCCTCCAAGCCGAGAATATTTGTAGCCGACATCAAGAAAACGATGATGAAGAACCACTTCACTAGCTCATAAAATAGGTGCGGGGTATCAAGGTCAAAACCGCTTCGCTCCCAGACCCGCTTAAAGCCAATCCCCTCCAGAGCTCGATCAATCTGGAGAATCTTAACAATATGATAAGCGACCCTTCCCAACAAGACGGCGATCAGCCATCCGACAAGGAAGACGACAATAGCCGCAATCAACTGTGGCAAAAAGCCAGCGACAGCGGACCAAAGCGTTACTAACGAAGTTCGGACGGTATCCGACGCTGTAACTGCTTGTAACATATGCCTTTTTACATGACGCCTTTCCGAGTTAGTACTTCGGATTAGATTTCATGTACCCTAAAAAACAATAATATTGCCTAACTCGACGTAATAGGCAAAGAAAAGTTATTTCTGCCCTTATTGTATCACGAAAAAACCAATTTTATGTGGATAAAATTAGAGACTGTCGTTAAGAATCGGGACAACTTGCTTCTTCCGAGAGATCAGACCGGGAATAAATTCACTGGCCGGCCCGGATTTTTTAGTTTTAAAAAGATGAAAAATTTCGGCTTCAATCGCCCGGGTTGCCAAAATAATACTTCCCTCATTTAAGATATCAGTGACGATCAAAAGTATCCCCCGATATTTGTTTTGAGTCGATTCGTCTTCCATAATTTCTAAGATTTCCCCAAAACGACTCGCTATTTCTTTAAAATCGGAGAGCTCCAGCTGACCGATGCCATATTTCCCGCCTTTAATCTCAAAATCTTTAAAATCATTGTGCAGAATTTCTTTTGGTAGTTTTTCGGTCACCGCCGCCTTAGCCTTGAATATCTCCACTCCCAGCTCCTCATAGTCTAGGGCCAGCGCCTTGCCTAATTCTTTAATTACCGCTTCATCCTTTGGCGTTGTCGTTGGTGATCGGAGAATGACCGTATCGGAAAGCATGGCACAAAGTAAGAGCGGTTTTAATTCTTGGGGAATGGCGATTTTCTCCTTTTCATAGAGATCATAAATGATTGTGCTCGTGCTACCCCAAGGCCGAGCGATAATTTCTAAAGGCTCGGAATTTTTGAAATCAAACTTGTGGTGGTCAACGATACCCACTATATCGGTGACGGCGTGACCTTCAATCATTTGGCCAGCCTCGTTATGATCCACCAAAAATAACCGCTTGTTCTTGCCCTCCAAAACGATCGGAGGAAGTTCGACTTTAAATCGATTAAAAATATATTCCGTCTCGGTATTGGGCTGGCCCACCATGCCCGGTTTGTAGATATCGGTCTTATCGCGTTGATTTAAAAAATGAGCCATGGCCAAAGAGCTCACGACAGTATCGGTATCGGGATTCTTGTGGCCAACGACAAAGATGTTTTCCATAAGTTAATCTTGCCCCATCAGTTCTTCCTGGGCAAGCGACCCCTCAACTGCTTCGCCTATTGTTTCCCGACCCTCGATTTGAGTAACTTTGTCCATCCGGCGCTTCAAAAGACCGAGCCGTTTATCCGAGCGCTCGAAAGCACTCTGCGTGTTCGATAAATGGGAGCCTAATTTTCGAAAATCATCTTCCAAAGTAGTCGCGTCTTTCTTGACGATTTCTAATCCCTTGATAATTTCTTTGGTTTTTTCGGTAATGTGAACGTCTCGAAACCAGTGATTAATCGAGGACAGAGTGACATAAAGGGTATTGGGTGAAGTTAGAACCACTTTTTTCTTCAAGGCATAGTCATGAATGTTCGCTTCCTGGGTATTGTAGATCAGCTCATAATAAATTGCTTCGGCCGGAATATACATTAAGGCCAGATCCGTCGTTCCCTCCGAGGGCAAAATATATTTGGTGGCAATCTCGTCAATTTTCTTTCGAACATCCAAGAGAAAAGTCTTTCGAAATTGGGCTCTTTGTTCATCACTTTCCGATTGAACCATTTTCTCAAAGTTATCGAGATTAAATTTGGAATCGATCGGCAATAATAAACCGTTAGGGAGTTTTAAAACCGCATCCACGGCTTCCCCACTTTGAAAATACCTCTGCATCTGGAAAACACTAGCCGGGAAATGGGTCTTGAGAGCAAACTCTAGAGACATTTCCCCCCATTGCCCGCGCAACTTCGGTGAACGAAAAATATCTTGGAGTGAAGAAACATTTTTGACTGACTCTTGAACTGATTCGTGAACCCCCTTCAGATTGGACTGGAGTTGCGTTAACCCGGCTGTAAAACTGCTGACCTGCTTGTTCATCGCCAAGGAGGTGTGCTGAACAGATTGGCGACTCTCTTTCAACTCTTCCAGAACTCGGGTTGAGAAGGAATCCAGTTTTTGATTTAAAATTTTTGTCTCTTCTTCTTCAACTTTTGGTCGGCTCAAAGCCCGCAAGACTAAAATACTAACGGCTAAGGCCGCTGCCCCCACCAGCCCGACAATAATTAAACCAATCGACATAAATTTTATCCGGGAAGTTATCTTAGATCAAAAGTAAGAAGCATCGCCTCAAAGGTAGCCGCGATTTGAGGGTCGCTAGCCTCTTGGGTCCCGATAGTATAAGTTATCCCGTCCTTCTCAAAGGCCACAAAAGTTTGGCGCTGACCGGCGAAGAGCGAGCCTCCGGGCCAGATCCCGGTCGTTCGAATAGCATCAGTCCCACTGACACTAACTTGTTGCTGACTAAAATTATCCAGCTCTTGTTGGCCCGCGACAAAATCGGCCACGGGGATAGTCAAAAGTTGGACGAAAATCTTGCCGACTGATTGAGCCGGATCGGCCGGTAAAGGCTGGGCGTCAAAACTAACAATTTCGATAACGACGGGGTTGTCCGTTATCAAAAAACGCCGATAGTACCAACTGGTCGGAAACTTGATTGAGTAGAGATTATTTCGGTGCGTATATTCGGCGATAACCGGACCAAAGTCACTTGAACCTTGATTGTCGTCTTCCGCGACCTCATCCGCAGGCGTAATTTGAGGACCCTGACCGGAGTCGTCACTGGGCTGGCTACCTCGAGGGATAAAATAGTAACCCAAGACAACAAGAATCGCGATAACGAGAATCGTTATGATTGTTTTTCCTCGACCTAATTTTTTACTCGGCATTATCTCGGGTTGATTTTGTTGATTATTCATACCTTAAACCTACCAAACCTGTTTGAAAACGCCAAGCCAAGAGCGTCGATCCTCATTTGACAAAAAAACTAAAAAGCTATAAAGTTTTGAAAGAGGAGTTAACAATGCAAGAAACCCTGATACGGGGACTGACCGTGCTTGAGTTCGTGCATGTCGTCTCCGCTATTGTGCTGGCACTCAGCACAATAGCCTACCTAGTTAGTCTGCGGTCCAAAGACAGGCCAGCATCTCAGTTGTTGGCCAAAATCGGGTTGTTCTGTTCTTTTGTGGCCTTCTTGGCCACCCGATTTATGCTCTAACCGCAAACCAAATTCCGCCCCGAGTCCACATGGACTCGGGGCTTTTTATTTCTATAGTTCGGCATAACTGAAGAGAACTCGGAACGGTACGCACCAGACTAGGACTTTATTATATTTAGT